>JAGLQR010000200.1 GCA_023136725.1 Candidatus Aminicenantota bacterium | reverse complement strand
ATGAAATATCTGATTCATATGCATCTAGTTGAACCCATAGATCCCGGAGATTTGCTATTGTGTACAACTTCGTTCCGGTATTTACATACATTCCCTCGGATGCATCCTTTTTTACCACGATTCCTTCCATCGGCGAATAGATAGTTATATGATTTATTGTATTGTTGCGGTTTTCTAAATTTTTGATCTGTTTTTTTGTTAATCCCCAAAGTAGCAGTTTCTCTCTGGAGGCCTCAACATTTTCAAGTGCATTTTTTTTAAATTCAGATGTTCTGGATTTCTGCAATGATTTCAGCGACTGGAGTAATTCCTGTTGAGCTGTGATTAGTTCAGGGCTGTAGAGATTTAACATTCTTTCACCCTTTTTTATTTTAGTCCCTGTATAATTCACATAAATGTTATCGATCCTTCCCGGAATACGGGAGGTTATATTTGCAACATTCGTCTCATTGAATGCAACTTTACCGGAAATCCTGATTACCATTGCCACTTCACGCCTTTCCACTGGCGCTGTTTGTATTTCAGCAAGTTTAATGGCATTTCCCGACAGCTTCAATTGATTGTACCCGACCTCCTCTTCCTCAGAGGATACAGGGATCAGGTCCATTCCACAGAGAGGGCATTTCCCCGGTTTAGGCTGTTGTATTTGTGGATGCATGGAGCATGTCCATATCTGATTCTTTGAATGATCATGCTCTTCTCCCATTTCACTTTCCGGAATGATCGATGAAGTTTTATCAGATCCTCCGGTGAAAAAAAGGCCCAGTATAAGCCCCAGAATAATTGCGCTGAAAAACAGCCACCTGTTCTCTTTTGATGTTATCTTAGTAAATATAGTTTTTATCTTTTTCATTTCATCTCCAGGGTAATAAGTTGCTCCCTTTTTAGATATTTAAAATCTTTTCCAATAATTTTTTCAATCAGTGCCAGATTCTGAAAGTGGGATGATTTTGCTTTTTCCTTTATCAGCTCAAAATCCAACAATGTTCTCTGAGTATCTATAAAATCGAGAAAACCCGATCTGCCGGTTGAGAAAGCAGTTTTTGTTACTTCAAATGCCTGTTGAGCTTTGGGAATAAGTGAATCTCTGTAAAGATTAATGATCCTTCCCGAATCTTCAAATTTGAAGATCGTTGATTCCAGTGCTGAAATCAATCTGTTCTCTTTCTCTTTTTTTTTGTATTTAACAGCATCCAGGCGCATTTTGGCATCTCTTATTGATGCATTTATTTTTTTAAACCTGAGTGGGATATTCATCGACATCTTTATTAAAAATGGATCTTTTCCACTATCAGTCACCCCCGGCACGGAGGAATCTCCTGTAACGATTACATCAGCTCCAATAGAAATGTCAGGTAAGAAATTTTTTCTTGCAAGTTTGACTCCCGCTTCTCTGCTTAATGCAAAGTGATCAAGGATCTTTAATTCAGGGTTGGTTGTTTTTAATATCTGAACAAGACTGCGAGCTTTTAGATGAAATCTTATATCCTCAACCTTTTTATCAACAAGAATCTCCTTCTCAAGAGGTCTGTTCATGACTGAATTTAATGCAACTTTGATTGAGGGCAATTTATCTTCAAGGCTTTTATATCTGTCTTTAAGTTTATCAAGTTCTATCTGAACTCTAATAAGATTTGAGTATGATGTTCTTCCTGTTGAATACATTGTTCTGATCTGTTCAGATGCAGCATCAAGTAAGGCAACGTTCTTTTTAATGATCGCGATAGACCTGGAAGCATAATAATAATCATAATAGAGTTTTTTTACCTTATAAAATAAGTCGAGCTTTAATCTTTCAAAATTCTCTTTTAGAGCCTCTGACCTCTCAAAATAAATGTCACCACGAAGTTTTAATTTTCCAAACCACGGGAATTTCTGCATTAATCCCACTTTCATTTGTTGCGGCCCCACTTTTGTCTCTACCTCCCTGATAAAATAAGCGAAGCTGAAGTTCGGATCCGGAAGAGATTTTACCTGGGCTACTTTTTCAAGCTCTGCCTTCCACAAGTTGAATGCAGCTTTCAAACCCGGATTATTCTCTGCTCCATAATTCAGGTATCCCCTCAGGGAATCTGATATTTGCATTTGTTCCATTTCAGCTGGGAGAGATATAAATATCAAAACCATTAACAAAATAAAAACAGGTGTTTTCTTATTATATTTTTCCATATTTTAACCTTTCTTATATTTGACACATTCGTAATGACAGACTTGCCAAATAATATTTTTTTTAATGAGGTGATTTTTTGTTAATAGTATGAATCTATAGATTAAATAGAAGCGAGAAGAATGCTCAGTAATTAAATTTACTTATTTTAAATTAAATCTCAACCTTTGTTTTCTAGAGTTGAATTGTAATATATGAAGCGAATAGATCTTTTAATCTATCCAGACGATACGAAATCCCATATTATCATTCCTGGTGAACACTGATCGTGTGTTTCTGTTAGATACCCGGGGATCTGAAGAATTCCAATTTCCCCCTCTTACTAACCGTTCTTGAGAATCACCACCTTCAGGCCCTTCAGGATTTGAATATGGTGAGATTGAATAATAATCTTCACCATAGAAATCATTTATCATTTCGCTTAGATTCCCTCCCATATCCATTACTCCATAATAAGAAATATCATTCGGATTGGTACCTACCTGGCTCGTTCTTCCAACACAATTATTATAATTCAAAATCGAACAATCGGGAGAAGAATTCCCCCAGGGATATATCCTGTTATCGACACCTTTGGCTGCCTTTTCCCATTGAGCTTCAGTTGGGAGACTAATAGTTTTTCCGGTGTATTTCCATATCCATAAACAGAATTGTTCCACATTATCCTGATTTATATTCCTGACAGGATGGGCATTTCCACTACCTTCATGATAGGTTCTGATCTCTGCATTAACATCAGCGAATTTATCGAATTGCTCATAAGTGATCTCATATTTTGAAATTTTATATGAATCAAGATACACAATATGTTCAGGGCTTTCATCGGCTGATCCGAGTCCGTGGGTATCTCCCATAGTGAACTCACCAGCGGGAATATCTATCCATTCAATTTCATTAAAAACCTCTATTGCATAAGATTCTTTGAAATTGGGTTGCTCTCTATCGGATTTTTTTTTCATCAGTAAAAAAACAGTCGTCACCAAAGCAGCTACTCCTAGTACGGCAAGAAAGGGGAATTTTTTTTTCCTTTTCCTTTTCCCTACTTTTTCAAATACCCTTTTACCGTTTATTACCTTTCCAAACAGAGTATTTTTGTATATTTCCAATGAACTGAGATCTATCCCCTCTATTTCAGGTTTGTCTAGAAGAAGATCACCCAGGAGATAATTCTCAACAGCTTTTTCCCTTTCCCCTGTTTTTTCCTGGGCTGCTCCAAGCAAAAGAAAAAATTGTCCTCTTATCCGGGTATTTTCTTCTCCGATCTCATTAAGAAGTTTCTCCAGTTCTATAATAATTTCATCATATTTTTCAGATTTATATTTTTCTTTCAGAACAGCTAATTCTTTTTCATATTTACCGTCAATTGCCTGGATCTCAAATCCGCTTTGAAAAAGCATCAGACAAAGAAAAATGGCCAGCCCCTTTATAAGGTTTGAATTCCTGACGAGTTTCATTAATTCCTCACATATTTAGTTGTAATTTTTTTTTATGACTACGAAATAAAAATATCAGGTCATAAATTAAATTTTGAAAAAAAGGCAGTTAAATATTAACATTTACGCAGAATAGATTCAAGAGTACCGGATAAGAAAATATAGTTGTCTTCTACGGTTTTTACCTCTCCCATACTATTCGAAATCCTGTTGTGTCATCCCTTGGAGCCCCATTCAGATGTTTTGTTCTATTCCTCACTTTTCTTTATATGAATTTCTATTGCGACTCAAATCTAAAAAGACCGGATTTTGAAAAAATGATGGATAGAGTCACCATTTTTAATCTATCCAGATAACTCTGAAACCGATATAATCTCTAAAACGCATCGGATGCAAACTTTCTCT
>JAGLQR010000020.1 GCA_023136725.1 Candidatus Aminicenantota bacterium | reverse complement strand
GAGCAATGTGAATAGCTTTTTCATATAAACCTCCTTTAAGTTTATGGTCTTTATTTAGCAAAAATGGTTCCAAGTATTTAAACACCCTATATATCAGGAAAACTTCGGTTCAGAACATTAGAAATCCAAATTATTGAACTAAGACTTCAATTTGATGAATATCTATGCATTATATAAGAAATTACAACATAAATTTGTATTTACTTCATTTGTGTCATGCAAATAAATCAGACTGTAATTGTAAAATATAATGTCATTTATTGTGGTTGTTGTTATATTTAATATCAGGTAGTAAAATCATATATTCCGAAGTGAGGTGAACTATGTCAGGACCGCTCTTTTCTTTGTTTATTCTTCCTGTTTCTATAATCATTTTATCTTTGATCCTCTATAAAGTGACCGGAAATAAGTCAGTGGGAAAAAAGAGATGAACATTTACACAAAACTCAGCAACCCGGTTGCCCTCGCAGTATTCATCTTCACGTTAACACTTCCGATCCTGATCGGGTTCATTACAAGGACAAGGACAAAAGACCAGGAAGATTTTTTTGTGGGCGGAAGAAAGATGAACAAATTCATCGTTGCCCTCTCAGCTGTCTCCTCGGGAAGATCATCATGGCTTGTTCTCGGCCTTAGCGGAATAGCATACCTTAGAGGGACAGGAGCCGTCTGGGCAGTCGTTGGATATATAGTGATAGAACTATTCCAATTCATATATATCGGGAGAAAGCTACGTACAGAGACGGGAGAATACGGGTCTCTCACAATACTGGACTATTTTGAAACAAAGTATAAGGACAATTCAAATGTTATCCGCATAATCGGTTCTCTGATAATTGCCATATTCATGACCTCCTACGTTGCTGCACAATTCAATGCAGGGGCAAAAGCCCTCAGTACGGCCATGGGGCTGCCTCTTATTCTCTCCCTGATTATCTCCGGATTGCTGATACTTGTCTATATGATACTCGGTGGCTATATTGCTGTTGCATATAACGATGTGGTAAGAGCAGTGATCATGATATTCGGGCTAGTGGTCTTCCCAATCGTAGGACTGGTTCGCCTTGGAGGCATTAATATTCTCCTGGAATCCCTTGAAAAACTTAACCCGGCTTTAATTGATCCATTTTCGCTTGCATTCGGTGTATTTATCGGTTATCTCGGTATAGGATTGGGATCACCTGGACAACCTCACATAGTTATAAGATACATGTCAATTGATGATCCGGACAAACTGAGATTCGCTTCTGTTATAGGAACTTTCTGGAATGTTATTATGGCGTGGGGAGCAATTTTCATAGGGCTGCTCGGAAGAGTTCTCATCCCGAATGCGGCAGATCTTCCCGGTGGAAATCATGAGATGGTCTACCTTGTCCTCGCATCGGATTATTTCGGTCCGGTTCTATACGGATTGATAATCGGAGGAATATTCGCCGCAATTCTTTCGACCGCGGATTCACAGCTTCTTGTAGTTGCTTCCACATTCGTCAGGGACGTTTACGAAAAAATCATAAAAAAAGGGGAAATGATCAGTGAGGAGAAGAAGCTTAAACTCAGCAGATATGTTGTCCTCCTGTCTGGTATTGCAGCAATGGTCCTTGCATATTTTGCACAGGATTATATTTTCTGGCTGGTATTGTTCGCATGGGGAGGGCTGGGGGCCTCATTCGGAACATCTCTGATACTTTCCCTATACTGGAACCGTACAACAAAGGAAGGGATAATCGCAGGAATGATCACAGGGACTATCGTGACAATAATCTGGAAATTGTTCATAAAAAGTATTACAGGAATATATGAACTCATTCCGGCTTTTTTCCTCTCCGGGCTGGCGATAATACTAGTAAGCGTCGTAACCGGAAAAAAAGAGCGGAACTGAGAAGTTCTGAAATTGTTAAAATTTGTTTTTATTCCCTGTTTAATGTAAAATACCCCTTTAATTCAGGAGATGATATGACTATAAAAACACTTAAATCATTGTTCATTATATTATTTGTTTTCACCATAATTTCCATTTCTGCAGACTCAGCCTCACTCCCTGCCGGAGTTTCGATCCACCGCCTGGACAACGGGATGGAAGTATTACTCATAAGAAATCCGGGGCTGCCGATGACCGGGGCAAACATGGTTGTCAAGGTAGGATCTGCATATGAAACATTTGCAACCAGTGGAATGAGCCACATGCTTGAGCATCTCCTTTTTAACGGAACCAAATCCAGAACTCAAAAAGAGCTTTATGACGACACTGACAGCATCGGCGGATATAACAACGCAAATACTTCTGATTATTTTACAAATTATATGATGGTTACTCCTTCGGAGAATTTTGAAAAAGGGCTTGAGATCCAGGCAGATATGTTATTTAACTCCATCCTCCCGGGAAAGAAATTCAAAAAAGAAAAAGGGATAGTTCTTGAAGAGATCTCGAAAAGCCTTGCAGAACCGGCAGAACAACTTCAAAGAAATATGATCTCAGTTCTTTTTAAGGGCCATGCCCTCTCTTTGCCTACCCTCGGAACATATTCAACTATCGAGTCTATGAAAAGAGATGAAGTATATGCATTCTATAAGAACAATTATGTTCCTAATAATATGATCCTGAGTGTAGTCGGAGATTTTGAAATAAATAAGATGTTGACACTTATTAACCGTGTTTATGGCGGACAAGCAGCAAATAATGTATCAAGGCCTGCAATCAGAGAGTGGAGTACCGGTTTCAATACACCTCTGAATGGATCAGAACTTTCAGGAACTTTTAACAGGTCTTATAGTGGGAAAGAGATTGTTTTACAAAGATTCTTCAGAATAGATAAAGAACTGGGGCCGGGACATATAAAAATTCTTGAAGTGGCTCTCAAAAGAGAAGCTAAAAAAATACACCTTCTGTTCAAGAAGAAATTTCCTGAAATTGTAAGAGAGGTAAAACTTAATCTTCATGCAACACCTGTCAAGAACTTTGTTGAGGTAAAAACCACATTAAAAAAAGCTGACAAGCTCGATCAGGTAGCCGGAGAGATCGGATCATTTATGGGATCTGTTGATCTGTCCTTAAGTGAAGCTTCCGTTAAATCTGAAATATTAAAAGCCAGGACAAATTATCTCAAAAATGTTGAAAAACCTCATATGTTCGGAATTTTTAATGCTTATTATTTTGCCGTGAACGGGATAGAACCGGTCCTCTCCTCATATCTGGGATCCGGTTTTCACTCCATTTCCGAAGAACTAAGGAACCTTAAGGTGTCATCCTCTCCGGTCACTTTGATCCAGAATCCGTCTCCAGGGGACGATGAAAATAAAGTTGAAACAAAAACCGCAACCGAACTTTATAATGATAGTGAAAAAGGAAAATCTCTGATAGTCACTGATAACGGGGGTTCGAACCTTCTTGCCATCCACTATCTGTTCAAACATAAAGCAATGTACGAATCACAATTCGGGCAAGATGCCTCAAAGATCTTACACCAGTGTTTCGGGATAAGGCTCAAGTCTGAAAAGAATATTAAAAAAACAGCACCTTTCGGGTTAACATTTAAAGTAAATGATAACCCTTTCTTCCCTATGGATGATATATATTTACATCCTGATTTCGGTTATATCAGAATCGAAGGGCTTGCAGATGATGTCCCTTCTGTTATAAGTTTCCTTAATTCAGAATTAAGCAATTTTAAACCCACTGAGGCCGAATTCAAAAAAGCAGTCGCGGAAATGAGCATTATGCATTCCCCGATGATGCGGGGTAATGTTGCGAAAAGAATATTTGATAAAGAGTATAGCGCTGAAATCTTTGCAAAGAGCAAATATGTCCCCGGAAAAGAGAAGATCACATTTGATCGCCTGGTGAAATTTTCAGAAACATATTTCAGCCCGGAAAACATGATCATCTCCATATCATCTCCGGAAAAGACAGAAACGATAGACAAATTGTTCAACAACTTTTTCACTGGAAAGAATAGTGATGAACCGGATGCATGGGAACCAGAATTCAAGACAAGGGAAAAACCCGTAAAAATAGAGAAGAGTGGAAAAAGCAAGAGATCTTATCTCTTCTGGGGATTCACTAAAAATACTGCCCCTGAAGATATGGCTGCACTTAAGGCTTTATCACTTTATCTCTCGGATACTATTGTTTTTGATATAAGGGAAAAAAGGGGAATGGCTTACAGGATGAGCGCAGGTATAAAACTGACAGGGGATAAAGCAGTGTTTTTCATAAATATGGGAACACGCCCCATGAACGTTGACAAAATTGTACCGGTATTCCCGGAATTCTTCAAAGCAAAGAACATAAATAAACTAAATGACAAGAAATTGAAGCGACTGGTAAACATGTATCTCGGAAGGATGAAATTCAGAAGGCTTTCCAGTATTAACAGGGCTTATTATCTTGCCCACTCACTCTATTTCCATAATGATATCAATTATGATTCAAAATTCTTTTCCGAATTGAAAAATGTCAAAGTGGAAGATATCAGGAAAGTCGCAAAGAAATATATGGTAGTTGAAAATCCTATTTCTATAATTATCCGGTAATTTCGTTCAGGATAACAGTAAAGGCCCCGTTCGGGTCTTTACTTGCTGTCATAGGACGTCCTATAATCGGGAAATCAAATATTTTTTGAAATCCCTATAATTAAACTTGTTAAAATGATAAGAATCAAAGGAATACCGGAGATCAGGGAAAATTTATTCTTAAATATCTTTTGGGCTCTTACATCAAAATTTCTATAGGAAAAATAAAACCCTATCCCAAGAATTATTGTAATTATCATTAATGACAGGTTAATAAGACCTATTGAAACTAGAATACTATCATCTGATACAACGTTTAAATGGAGAAAGTTATCTAATAATAAACTGAGGTGATATCCGGGAAAAGTTATTATTAGCCAGACAAGGGCCTTGAAATCACCCCATTCATAAATACTTAAAAAGGCTGAACATAAAAATACAGTAAATGTAATTATTATAACCCCTGAAAATCCGATAATGTGTCTGCTTTTTTCAATGCTTAGAAAAATGTGCAAATTTTGAAGCATGAAATAAAAGAGAACCAATAAAAATAATATAATTAATCTTGGACTAATCTTTTTTATAAATATTTCAGGTTTTGAAAGAGGGGAACTTATCAAGTATTCCATTGCATAATCAGTTTGTTCCTTTTTAAACATATTAATTCCAAGATTGAAGGAAACCCAGACGATGATCAACCAGAATAGTACATCATAAAGATATATTATATCTGCAAAAAAGGGGGCTTCTCTTCCTCCAAACAACCTCAATGCAGTATAGAACAGAAATATTATTAAAACTCCAGTCACAATCCTTAGTGCTGTCGGTTTTATAATGTCCTTAAATTCTTTTTTTATCATTTGTCAGCACTCCAGGTATTATTATTTTAGTGTCCGAAAAATACGCTGAATAGCAAAAGCACAATAAATAAAATCTTGAATAGTATTTTTTTTAACATTTCATTCTCCCTGACATTTTCCTATCCAATCAAAATAAATATAGAGATAATTATTAAAACCAGCTGGGGAATCAAAGAGATTAAAACAAATTTATCCCCCCTGAAAGACTGCGCCTTAACATCAAAAGTTTTATATGCAAAAAAGAAAGCTATCGCTGATATGAGAAAAACAATGAACAATCCAACAAAAAAACTAACTCCCCGAATAGTATCAGAGCTAACGATTTGAGCCCCGCCCTTCAGTAGAAATGCTTTTATTGCAGAAGGAAAAATAAAAATTGAGAACAAAGTTATTATGCTTGTAACAGCTATCCAGTTCTTCTGTCTGAAAATTGAAGTGAACATGCTGATAAAAAAAATAAATATTACCCAAAAAATGAAAAACACCGGATTAAGTAAAGTAGTTCCTTCTGATTTGGCAAAAACATCATTCTTTATATGTGAAAGAAAGATCAACGTATAAACTACAAGAAAAGGAATTAGAGCAGTCAGTCTGGGAATGACCTTCAAGAAGATGATTTTTACTTTAGAAACGGGAGATGAGAACAGATACTCAAATGCATTGTCTCTGTATTCTGACCTGAATGTATCTGCTCCAAAGCCTCCTGATGTAAATGTGATAATTAATGCTGCAATAAACAGGTCAAAATGGTTTGACATTCCCACTTCAGTCATTAGTCCGGATTTGTCCTGAAACCCTAAGATCAACCAGTCCAGATTTAATTTAAAAAGCGAAACTAATACTAACAAAACACCCATTATCATCAGAGTGGGTTTAAGAATATACATGAACTCTTTTTTAAGCATATTCTCCCCCGATAAATGCTGTGATAATTTCAGTAAGGTTCAGATCAATGATATTACCATTTGTTTTCTCTCTCATATCTTCAGAGAAAGGATAAATGTATACTTCCGGAAAGTCTGGATTCCCTGTTTTAGAAAGTATCGGCAGATTAGCAGAAGAATTCTCTCCATCAATTCTTTTTACCTTTTTCTTCAGATCTTCAATATTTTCATCTACTGCTATCGCACCATTTTTTAACAATATCACCCTATTCACAAGATTTTCGATATCATGAAAATTAACATTGACCATCACTAATGTAATATTCCGCTCTGCTATAAGTACAATAATCTTTTCAAGAAACAATTTTCTCAAATATGCATCTAAAGAATGGATGATCTCATCGATTAGAATTAATTCAGGTTTTGCAGATAGGACTAAAGATAAAAGTAAAATTGTCCTTTGCCCAACCGATAACTCTTTTACTATCTGACCATTTGAGATCTTCAGATGTGAAATAAGAGAACGATCAAACTCATCTATTTCATATAGTGATGAGTGAAGATCAATAACCTGTTTTACAGTAAGACTCTCGTAAACACTTAAACTGTCTGATATGAACCCGATCTTTTTTTTAGGATTGCTCCCCAGAGCTTCACCGTATTTTACATCTCCACTATCCGGCCTCAGGACTCCTGCCATAAGGCGGAGAAGAGTACTTTTTCCTACACCATTTATCCCTGTGATAAGGCACGATTCGCCCGTAGGAATATGGAGGTTAAAATTTTGAAAAATCTGCTTCTTATCAAATTTAAAGGAGAGATTATTTAATCTTATCATTATTCACCTCGGAGCTTTTTTGTTTTTCGCTCATTCTCGATCTCTTTCAATTCACTGTAAACCTCATCAATACTGAATCCCATCTTTGTAGATTTCGAAATAAATTCGCGAACTATTTTTTTGAAAGCTTTTGTTTTCTCATTTGAAAATTTCTTTTTATTTAGTTTAACAAAATATCCTTTTCCAGGGCTCGATTCGACAAATCCTTCTGTCTCAAGCTGAAAATACACTTTTGCAATCGTATTCGGATGAATTTTTGTTTTTGCCGCCATATCCCTGATAGACATCAATTGATCGCCTGAAACAAGAGTTCCAGATACAATATGATATTTAACAGCTTCTTTTATCTGTTCATATACCGGGACAGCCGATTTCACTTCGACCCGAAACTCAAGAATTTTAGTTTTGCTTTTCACTGTAACACTATTATGTTACAGTGTTACAGATTTGTCAACAAAAAAATAATTTTTTTTATAGAAATATATGGTAGTTGAAAATCCTATTTCTATAATTATCCGGTAATTTCGTTCAGGATAACAGTAAAGGCCCCGTTCGGGTCTTTACTTGCTGTTATGGGGCGTCCGATAACAAGATAATCAGCCCCGGCTTCGATCGCCATTCGTGGAGTAAAAACTCTCTTCTGGTCACCCTTCGCAGCCCAATGGGGCCTTATCCCCGGAGTTACAAGCGTGATATTACTTCCAAGTTTTTCTTTCAATGGTTTTATCTCAAGAGGAGAGCATACGAACGAATCAAGACCCGATTCGATTCCAAGTCTGCATAGCTTTATAACAGCATCCTCAGTGTTTAAATTTACTCCGGTTTCAATAAGGTCTTCATTGAGAAAGGAGGTCAGGACAGAAACACCAAGGATTTTCGTATCTGCAGAGTCCTGTGCAGCCAGCACTGCTTTTTTCATCATCTCTTTCCCACCACTTAAATGGATCGATACAAACCTGGGGTCAAATAACATTGAAGATTTAACTGCCCAGAAAACAGTGTTTGGTATATCTTTGAATTTTAAATCAAGGAATACATTTTTTTTCCTGTCCTTCAGTAATTTCAGGATCCTGGGGCCGTACCTCATAAATGCCTGAAGTCCAACTTTGTAAAATACGGCTTCTTTAAGAGTTTCAACAAAAGACTCTGCTACTTCAAATCTGTCAAAATCCAGAGCTACAATTATTTTGTCTCTCATATCTTCAAGCCTCCTCTGATCTCCTCAAGATTGTTTATTTTAAGTTCGTCCATCAATTCAAGAGTTTCGCTGATGATCCGGACCGAACCCGTTGGCTCCACTATATTTACAGTTCCGGTCTGAACGGCTGCTGCTCCTGCAAGTATGAACTCGAGGACATCCCTTCCGGTCATTATCCCCCCTATCCCGATTACAGGTATACTCACTGCATTTGCCACTTCCCAGACTATCTTTAGTGCAAGAGGTTTTATAGCAGGGCCGGACAATCCGGCAAAAAAATTCTTAAATACCGGTTTCCTCTTCTCAATATCAAGAGCAAGGCCGAGGAAAGTATTAACAACCGATATTGCATCTGCTCCTGCTTCCTCTGCAGAACGGGCAATGGAGGAAATATCCGAAACATTGGGAGATAGTTTCACAATAAGTGGTTTTTCAGTATTCTCTTTTACAAGTTTAACTACCCTCCTTGTATCTGAAGAGCTCTGTGCAGGACAACTACCTCCGGCCCTTACATTAGGGCAGGATATATTCAATTCGAGCATTGCAACCTCTTTCATCACATCCAGGATCCTGGCAACTTCGAGATATTCTTCATCAGTCCCGCCACATACATTTACTATTATCGGAGTAGAGGTCTTTGAAGCCACATCTTTAATTATTTTAGTAAGGCCTTCGGCTCCAGGGCCGGCCAGACCGATAGAGTTAAGAAGGCCCGAAGGAGTTTCCCATATTCTCGGAGGTTCATTCCCCCCTCTCTCGTCAGTATAAACCCCCTTCATGACAAATGCGCCAAGAAGATCAAGATCGAAGAACTGAAGGAACTCACCTCCGTATCCAAAAGTACCTGAAGCAGGAATGACAGGATTTTTCAGCTTTATAAATCCGAGGTCTGCAGTCAGGTCTGCCATTTGATCTCCTCCATCCGGAATACGGGGCCGTCAGAGCACACTTTTTTGTATTTCCCGTCACTGCCCTTTACAACGCAACTGTAACATATCCCGAAACCGCACCCCATAAAAGCCTCCAGAGATACGAAATTTCTTATACCGAGGCTTCCGATTTCTTCATTCAGCGATTCAAACATTTTATCCGGTCCGCATGAGAAGGTAACATTTATCCCGTTCCTATTTATTATTTCCTTTATATCAGTAGTAACCAGTCCTTTTGTGAATCCGGAGCCATCGTCTGTATAAAATGCTGTTTCCTTAAGAGGAAATTTTTTAAGTTCTTCTGTGAAAAGGAGATCTTCTTTTGATCTGGCTCCATAAATAAGGGAAATATTATTTGATCCCGAGTACTTTTCAATTGCAAAATAGAGTGGGGCGATCCCTCTCCCTCCACCGACAAAGAGTATATTTTCATTTTCATACTCCGGAAAAACATTCCCCAAAGGGCCCACCACCATTACCCGGTCTTCCTCCTTTTTTGATGCCAGGAGCTTGCTCCCCCTTCCTACAACTTCGTAATAAATATAAAAATACGGGGGATCTATCTTAAATATTCCGAAAGGCCTTTTCAGGAGAGGATCGTTACTTCCGGAAACAGCTACCATTACAAAATTCCCGGGCTTACTTTTTTCTGATATGTATGCGGATTCGATCTTCATCAGATAGTATCTTCCCTGTATAATGGTGTTGGCGGCTACCCTGCATTCTTCTTCTTTCATGCTCAGATTATCCCATTGTGCAGGTTTAATGTAAACCCGGAAGGATTGTAATAAAAACCATGTTCTACTAAAATACCTTAGGGAGATCAAAATGAAAGAGATAAATACCAGAGTAAATGAAGTGACAGTTTTCCTGAATAAAGCAAAAATCAAGAGGAGTGGTAAAATATCAGTGCAGAAAGGGAAACAAACACTATCAATTACAGGTCTTCCGGCTGAACTGGACCCAGAATCAGTGAGGGTGAGAGCAACCGGGTCAGCACCTGTCACTATCTACGGGATAAATGTAAGGAGAACTTTTTTCAAGGATATCCCGGATGGCATAATCAGAGAATTGACCGAAAAGATAGAAAAACTAAGTGAAAAGAAAAAAAAAGTGACAGACCAGGCTGAAATATTGGATAAAAAGCAAAAACACATAGATGGCCTGTGGAAAGCAACCAGAATATTTGCTTCCGGTTTTGCTAAAGGTGAAATAACGATAGAGGGCCATAACACCCTTCTTAACTTTCTTCACAAGGAGGGGGGCGCTGCCCTTGCAGAAATAAGAAAAAAAGAGAAGGAAGCCGATGATATAGAAAAAGAGATCAAAAAACTTGATGAAGAACTCTCCCTGGCGAACAATTCCAGACCGCGAGAAAAGTTCACAATAGAGATAAACGCAGGAACAAAAAAGGATTGCGGCATAAATGTTGATGTAACTTACCATATATCAGGTGCATCCTGGAATCCCGAATATGACATCAGGATCGGAGAGAAAAATATTCTTATCGATTACCTGGCAATGATAAAGCACACAACCGGAGAAGAGTGGAAAGATATTTCAATGACCCTCTCAACACTGACCCCATCAGGAACTTCAGAGGTCCCGGAGCTTGACCCATGGTTCATTGCACCCATAATGAAAAAATTCAGCGGGCTTGATGAGACCAGAGACAGCAGAGCAATTCCATTGGCTGCTTCCGGGGCTCAGATACCAGATTCAGAAGTATCATATTCAGAAATAGTAAGAGAAGAATTTCCCGAATCAATAGAAGCAGATATGGAAAGTACCGAAGTGATAAAAACCGGCGCCTCTGTTTCATTCAAGGTCGCTGAACCTGCAACAATCCCGGGTGACGGTTCTTATCATAAAGTAAAAGTGGGGAGCCTGGAGCTGCAAAAGAACCTGAAATACATCACAGCACCAAAAAAAGATGAAAGGGTCTTTCGAACGGCAGAATCGGAGAACACTGAATTCTTTCTCCTTCCCGGAAAAGGTCAGGTTTTTGAAAATGAAGAATACCTCGGCCCCGTAAAGATAAGCCACACCGCTCCCGGGGAAAAAATAAAAATATTTGCAGGAAGTGATGACCGTATTAAAGTATCAAGAAAACTGACCTCAAAGGAAGTGGATAAGAAATTCATGAGCGACAGGAAAAAGATAAATTATTCATTTGAAATAACCATTGAAAATTTTACCAATGAGGTAAAAGAGATAAAGGTCCTTGATCAGATCCCGGTACCATCCCATGAAAATATTAAGATCAAACTTGACGAGTGTTCACCAAAAACAGTAAAATCTGATGAACTTAACAGGTTCGAATGGAAGATCAAAGTTGAGCCGGGGAAAAAGAGTTCGATCCGGTACGATTATTCCATCGAATACCCGAGAGAGATGAGCATTTACGGATTACCCTGAAAAGTGCGTGCAGCAAAATCTCCATTTTATTTGAAAACAGGATAAAAAAAAAGTATTATTTCAATCTGAGGAAAAATGAAGAAAACAATGGTTGAAGTTTTATCAATTCTGATAACAGCTGTTGTTGCAGCATTGATTTTCAACCAGGCCTCAGGAAACAAAATCCAAGCATTTCAAAGTTATGAAAAGATTGAATCTGTTGATGTAAGATATAATGTTGAATTTATGGACATTGAAGTATTAAGATATTATCTCGGGAAAGCCGGGACGATAGTTCTGGACGCACGATCGAAGAAAGAATATATGTCCGGCCATATACCCGGCGCCAGCAGTTTCAGTATTGTTGAATTTGATACATTATTCAAAGAGAGAGGTGAGCTTTTAAAACTCGGGAGCATAGTGATCGTATACTGCGCCGGCCCTGAATGTGAAGACTCACACATGCTTGCAATAAAACTGTCAGGGAAAGGGATAAAAGATATTTTTGTGTTCAAAGGCGGGATGGAAGAATGGATCGGGTCGGGTTATGAAGTTGCCGGAAAAAATATTTATTGAAAAATGTTTAAAACAAGAAAACCATCTAAAGACAAAACTGTTATTCTTACATGCCGGATCATTCTCGGTTCAGTTTTTATCTTTGCTTCCATAGATAAAATCTTTCATCCGGAAGCATTTGCAGGGATTCTGCACAATTACAAATTGCTTCCGGATATTTTGATCTATCTCCCGGCTCTGTTTCTTCCGTGGATCGAATTAATTGCAGGCTCTTTTCTTATAGCCGGGATATTTGTAAGAGGATCAACATTTATTTTGAGTTCACTCCTTCTTATATTCATACTGGCGATCACAATAAATCTTATCAGAGGCATTAACTTTGACTGCGGATGTTTTTCAATTATACCCGGCGAGAACGGCAGTACTTATTTTCTCCTTATAAGGGATCTGTTTCTTCTGATCCCGGGAGTATTGATCTACTTATATTACAAGAAAGACAGGAGATAAAATGAAAGCTAAAATTGAAAAATCAGATCTTGATAAATGGGCCGATTTCATTCTTGATCACTCTCTCGGGGGGATAAAACCTGAGGATGTCGTAATGATAAAGGGTGAGCATATCACATGGCCTTTAATATCGGTCTTGCAGGACAAGGTTTTCAAGGCCGGAGCCATTGCTGACATCAATATAGTTGCCCCTGACAACAACAGAGGCCAGGTATGGGGAGCATCAATAACAAAACATGGAACAGTGGATCAGATAGAGAAAACTCCCGTATGGCACATGATCAGATATGAGTTAATGACAAAATATATTGAGATCC
>JAGLQR010000002.1 GCA_023136725.1 Candidatus Aminicenantota bacterium | reverse complement strand
GCCCATTTTCTTTAAATTGAAGGCAGGATCAACTTCAACTCCCAGAAAGAACTTTTCCCCCGGTTTACCTTTAATATAGAACAGATGTTCTACATTTGAATTAAAACTCTTTGTACCTGCGGGCTTACCATTTTTCAATATCTTTAAAACTTGAATTTTACCGGGAATATCATCAAGAGGGGCCCCGCAGAAAAATTTGACTGGCCCGTACACACCACTTTCATCTATCTCCAATAACACCCCCGCACTGGACTTGGTCCAGCTGAATCCTGAATTCGCCGCTTCGGTCCAGAAGCCGAAATCATACGGGAGCCCCCGAATTGACATCAGGTTTGAAGGGTGAAGAGAATTAAAAGAAACAAGATTCGATAAAATAAAAACTATTATCAATAAATATATAAAAGGCTTGAATTTTTTTAAATCAAATTGTTTAAGTTTTTGAGGCCCCGTCACAGATATAACAATGATCCAGAACAGGATTAATACTTCAGGAAGCCATAAAGAATTACCTACAAACATAGCAAGCAGAATAACCATGAATATCTTGTAATACATATCCCTGTTTCTCCCCTTTATTATAATGAAAATAAAAAACAGGAAAGATAAAAGGCCTACAACGCCAATCTCATCCAGGAACAGGAGGTATTGATTAAGTGGAAGGTCTTCAAGAAATTTTTCTCCATATTTCAGGAATTTCAGATGGAAAATAAAATTACCGGCTCCAATACCCGAAACCGGATATTTCTTAACTATCGGGATAGAGTTTTCAATCATCTGGACTCTTCCATTTGAAAAACCATCAATGACTTTTATAATACCCTTATTCCCTGTACGGATACTGGATGAATCAAATGTTTTTTCCAGCCTCTGTACAAGTTTACCTCCGGAAAAAAGAAGTACCAAAATAAACACTAAAGGAATTGAAATTTTTATGGTGTTCTTCACCTTACTGAACATCAAATATATAAATGCAAAGATCACAAAAATAAATGCTGTGCGGCTTCCGGAAAGAATTATCCCGAAGAAAGAAATATGAGCGGCAAAAATCAAAAAAGAACGCCTTTTACCGAACCATCTCCCTGATCTGTCGTCATGAGAGTTCATCAATGCCAGAGCAGAGTATAGAAACAGGACACCTCCGAAGAACCCGAACCCATTGAAATCTGAAAATCCCCCATTGTACTGATTCATTTTTGTTCCCCACCATGCAATGGACAGAAATCCGGTATCAACTAATTTCTGATAAAAAGCAAGGAGAACAGAAAAAAAATACCCGAAGATGATCAGTCTGAAGACCTGCTCTTTTTTCAAAGAATATTTTCTGATCAAAGCTGCAGTAAAAGGGGTCAAAGAAAAAAGAAATATTGTAATGATTGGGAAAATAACAGCAAAAGAAACTCTGGGACTTTGTGGAAATCCCGGGCCTACAGGTGTATCGGTTAAAAATGCACCGGATGGCATTGAAATATTCGACCATCTTAATAAAACAAAAACAGATGATATCCATAAGATCGAGAGGAATATAAGGTAAGAAGATGCCCAGTTGAAATCTTTAAAATCGGGATTAACACCCTTCAGGAATGAACCTATGACCACACCTGCCAGAAAAAATAAAACAATTGCCATCAGATTAAATGGATAACCGTTAAAAAATAGTGCCGGAAGAGAATTGATCAGAGGGAGCAAAAAAAAGAAAACCTTTAACCCGGTCCCGCCCGGGAGGAGTGATATTACAGCTCCTGCAATCAGGAAAGCAACAGGAAGAAATGTAAACCCTATGTGAAACACGATAGTATAAAATGATAACACTAAAGCCAGTGAGGCAAAAACATAATATATCAGATCGGTTTTGTTAATATGCATTCGGATCACCTCTCACGCCTATCCAGATAGTAAGAAAGATGATTCTCAGGTCGAACCAGAAAGACCAGTTCTCAATATAGAACATATCGTATTCAATTCTTTTTTCAAGCAGTTTTTTATCATCAGTGGCACCTCTAAGCCCGTTAACCTGTGCCCAGCCTGTAATTCCCGGCTTCACAAGATGTCTCAGCATATAGTTTTCGATCTTATCCTTCGATTCAATATTCATTGGCACTGCATGCGGCCTTGGTCCGATCACCGACATATTGCCTTTAAACACATTAAAAAATTGGGGAAGTTCATCAAGGCTTGTTTTTCGCAAAAATTTTCCAAACTGTGTTACTCTTGAATCATCTTTGGTAGCCTGGACAAATCTCCCTTCACTATTCAGATCCCGGCTCTCTTTCACCATTGATCTGAATTTATAAAGAGTGAATTTCCGGTTCTTCCTCCCCCATCTCTCCTGTTTGAAAAAAACAGGCCCCCTGGAACTTACTTTTATAACAACTGCGATCAGGAAGCCAAGCCATGAAAAAATAAGTAACAGGAAAAGAGATGAGAAAATAAAATCAAAGCCCCGTTTTATGAGACGCCAGTGTAATTCATCCAGGGGATCATTTCTGACATCAATGACAGGAATATTATTGAAAAATGAGATCTGATATTTATTTGAAACAAATTTAAAATATTCCGGGACAATTCTCGCTCTTACAGGAAACCCTGTAAGAACTTTCATTATACTGTCCAATTTTTCTGCCTCTTCCCCATTTAAAGCTATCAATACCTCATCTATCTCATATTCATCAATTACTTTTCCCAGGTCCTGAAACCCTCCCAGATAATTCAGATCACTGCCAGCCGGTGCTTCAGCCACAAATCCGACCAGATCATGTCCCATGATCAGGGAGTTGTCAGGAGTGCCGAATATTTCCCTCCCGATATTACTGCTGCCGATCATCAGAACTTTTTTCTTTATCCCGACCTTATTCACCAGGATTTTTCTTACAAGCCGGAAAACTCCTCTAAGGATAAGAGTCCCGGACAGGAGAAGAGATAGATATAACAGAAGAAAGAACCTGGAAAGAAGAACATTTTTTAATGAAAACAGAATTATAACACCGGTAATAAGCTGTATTGAAATATTTTTAAGAAGCGTGAAAGCCTCAGACAAAAAATTATAGCTCTTTAACTCATCGTAAAGTGAGGATACTTTTGAAGAGAAGAACCAGATGAGAAAGAAAATAAGGATAGTAAATATCTCTGGCAGGCTGATAACATCTAATTTCTCCTGAAAAACATCCGGGAGTCTGTTCCGTGATACAAGGTCGGCAATGGAAAACGAAAAAACAAGGATTATTATATCCAGAAACAACAATATATAATGAAAAGAACGCCTTATCCCTTGCATATTATAATTACCGGCTCTCCCCTTAAGCTAATTATCCTTTTGATGCACATAAAAATCCCGATACCAATCTATAAAATTCCTGACTCCGGTCTCAACGGGAGTGGTCGGTCTATATCCGGTGTCATTCTCGAAGTCTCTCGTATCGGCCCAGGTTTTCACGACATCTCCGGGTTGGATGGGCATCATTTTTTTCTCTCCTTCCATTCCAAGTGTTTTTTCCATTACACTGATGAAATCCATCAGTTTTACCGGTTTGCCATTTCCGATATTATAAATTTTATAGGGAGATGTGCTTGATGAAGGATCAGGCTGCATTCCATTCCAGTCAGGATTCCCTTTCGGACGTATGGATAAAACTTTCTCGATACCGAGTACAATATCATCTATGTATGTGAAATCCCTTTCCATTTTCCCGAAATTGTAAACTTCGATCGGCTTCCCCTCAAGAATATTCTTGACAAATCTGAACAAAGCCATATCAGGCCTCCCCCATGGCCCGTAAACAGTGAAGAACCGGAGTCCTGTAACCGGTATCCCATAAAGATAACTATAGCTGTGTGCAAGGAGCTCATTTCCTTTCTTGGTAGCAGCATACAAACTTACCGGATGATCTACATTATGATGGGTCGAAAACGGCATAGTTTCATTCAAACCGTAAACCGAAGAACTGCTGGCATAGACAAGATGGCCTGTCTTAAAATTCCGTACTCCTTCAAGAATATTTGCGAAGGCGTTAAGATTACTCTCAATGTATGCTTTTGGGTTTTCAATTGAGTACCTTACACCTGCTTGAGCAGCAAGGTGACAAACCAAGTCAAATTTATTTTTATTAAAAATATCATTGACTCCGTCAGTATCTTTTAAGTCCATCTTTACAAAGGAATAATCCGGAAATATCTCACTCTTTACCACTCTGCCTTCTTCGATCCTTTCTTTAAGAATCCCTGTTTCTTTCAACCGGGCATATTTCAAATTAACATCATAATAATCATTAATATTGTCTATTCCTACTATTTCCAGATCCTTCCCGGTAAGTTTCTTTACAAGATGATACCCTATGAATCCTGCTGTTCCAGTTATTAATATTTTCATTTCTACCTATTTTACACCGAATCTTTCTTTTTTAAAATCTTATGATGGACCACTTCTTTTAAAGCCAGTAAAATAAACTTTGAATTAGTATAAAAATAGCGCTTCCATAACCTTCCGGGTTCCTGAATCAGCCTGAATAGCCATTCAAGTGAGAGTTTCTGCATCCATGCCGGGGCTCGTTTCATCTCTCTGGTGAATACCGGGACTGCACCGCCTATTCCGATCATGATCCCGTTAATCTGACCCGACATCTCCGCCATTAACTTTTCCTGCTTCGGACATCCCAGAACTACAAAGATAATATCAGGATCCTTCCTTTTGATCTCCGCGAAATGATCTGCAGTGATCTCAGGGGAGATATCTCCAAATGGAGGTGCAATAATCCCGGATATGATCAATTCCGGATGCTCAGAGTTCACTCTGGATATCACCTTTCGAAGAGATTTGTCTGTTGAACCATAGAAGAATACAGAAAGTTTCATTCTAGCCGCAAGAAGTATTAGATCAGGCAGAATATCCATGCCGGCGACCCTGTCCTGTTTCTTACCAGACAAAAGTTTCAGCATTATAGCGAGAGGCATACCGTCAGGAGTAACAATATCAGCATTATTTATAACCCGGGCAAACTCAGGATCGTTGTATGCTTCAATGATCATATGCACATTTGCAACACAGACATATCCGCCTTTCTTATTGCCGGCCAGCTCAATTATCTTTTCAGTGAACTCACCATATTCCCCTATGGATATACCTATATCCATCAACTTCCTCTTTTCCATAACGTTTACATTATAACCTTTTTTCAATTTTCTTTCTAAGGATATGCTTTACTTATCTTCTTAATATTTCGCTTCCATTATTATCGCAATGACCCTCCCTTTATAAAACAGATGTTTTTTTACTTTGAACAGGTCTTCCCGTTTCTTATACATATCCAGCATTTTTTTAATAACACCTTCAAATGGTCTGTCAATGGGATTCATATAATAATCAAAAGCTAAATACCTGATTCGATTTTTCTTTAATTTTTCCCAAAGTTTTTTTCTTAAAACTTCAAAATTTTTATAGATCGTTTTATCCTTAAATTTTATATGAACCAATCGGATTTGCTTCTCAAGATAGTAACCTACGGTGTTTTTTGTTGAATAACACACTAACTTATCATTTTCATCCAGATTTGCATTCGTCCATTTAGCAATCATATATGCACCTTTGTTAGGAACAGATACAATATAATTATACGAATCATTAAGACTTTTTGAATAGATTGTTATAAAAAGCAAAGCCAGAACTATGAATTCAACAGCCCTTCTTTTTTGTTGAAAACCAGAGATATACAAAGTAATGAATACCAAAAAGATGAAAGGTAAAACAAGGAATATCGGGATTTTTTTTATTTCCTGAAGATTAACAAAACCTATAATTAATACAAATGACAATATAAAAAGTTTCACTGCCAAATTCAATTTTACCGGGAATCTATACTTTATCCCTTTGAAAAAACTAAAAACGCCTGCAATAAGAACAAACCAGAATATAAATACTATTGGGAGCATTCTTCTAGTTTGACTGACAGCATTAAAAACCTGCCCTATTCCGGATATATAGCCCTTGCTTATTATAAATACCACCTGAAAAAATAACAGACCGAGAGTGAATTCTTTGTTTTTTTTAAACAGAATAATATAGCCATATACAAAAAAACCGAAAATCATCAGAAAGAGAAATATTTTTATCACAACAGGGATATCACCGGGGATGAAAAATAAGATATTCACATAAAATAATGAAGCAAGTTTCACAGGATTCGATATGAAGTACAAAAATGATCCATTTGAAAATATGAAAATAATTTTATTTGTTATCCGTTCGGAAAACAATAAATAAGCCGTTATCGAAGACAATATTATAAATGTAAGTACAATTATTACTTTTAAAGTCTTGATTTTAGCTCTGTAGGCATGAAGGATCACCGGAATTACTAAAATGATCGCCTCATATCGAGTCAGCAAGGCCAAAGTGGAGAGAAATAGTGAAAAATTTTGATTACCTTCAAATAAAAAGTAAAAAGTTGAAATAATAAGAAATAGAAACAGGATATCTGTTATAGGTAATGATATATACTTTAGATAAAAGGGCGATATCACTAATAAAAGTGTCGCCGGGCCGGAGAATTCTCCAATAATTTTTTTGAATAATTTATAAACAAAATATACTATCCCTGACGAAGCCAGGAAAGAGATAAGCTTACCTGCAATAATAAAAAAATCAGTTTTTTCGACAAAAACTGACAGGAAATTTCCAAAAACGCTCAAAAGGAAAGGGAAAAAAGGGGGTACCCAGGAAATATCAGGTCCTAAACTAAATATATTTTCAGAAACCGAATAATAATAATAATAATCGGGAGGTGCCAGAGGTGAGATCCCTGATAAATAGAGCCAGTTTATAAAAACGAATAAAAAAAATAATATCAGAGAGATATTGACAGGAGAAATTTTCAACTTTCCTTTCAACCGTGATAAATGATTCATCTTAAATTCTCAGCCGCACTATATTTTTTTTCTTTTTATTAATTTAAAAATCTTATAAAATATTCGAAGTTTAAAATATTTCAAATAGTAAACTAATATTACACCGAGAACCATCACCGCTCCACTCATAATAATTCTGTAATATTTAGGTATCAGGGCAGAAGATACTCCCAGGATCGAAAATATCATTGTCCAGGCCATAATTATATAGAAAACTTTTTTTTCGCTGTTCCCCTTCAGCATCAGCATGTGGTGAATATGCTCCTTATCAGGCTTTAGGGGGTTTTTCTTCTTCATTATTCTTCGGAGAAAAGATAATCCAGTATCAAATATAGGAATGAAAAGGATTATTATTGGTACCATGAAGGAGATACCAAAGGATGCCTTTGATGATGCTTTAAGGGAGAGTGTCGCCAGAAAGAATCCTAACAAAAGGCTACCCGAATCACCCATATAAATTCTGGAAGGGTATAAGTTATAGATCATGAAAGCAAGCAAGGCCCCTATCATTGAAACAGATAAGATAGAACTTTCCGGCCTTTGATTAAGAAAGCTTATAACAAGGAAGGATACTGAAGTGATAAGTCCGATACCTCCTGCCAGTCCATCAATTCCGTCGATCAGATTCATCGCATTGGTTATACCTACAATCCACAATATTGTAAGAATATATGAAACAGGAAGTGAAAGTAACAAAGGACTATCACTGAATGGAATCGAGATAATTTTTATAGCAAAACCATTTGCAAATAAAAGAGAAGCAATAAATATCTCAGGAGGTAACTTTTGCCAGGCGTTCAATCCTATCAAGTCATCAATAAGCCCAAGTAAAAATATTGAAAATAACGACAGATAATAAAAATCAAAACCTGATATATCATAGATTTTAAATAATGCGAATATATCTGAACCAGACAGGATCGATATCAGAACCAGAGGAGATAAAAACCCTATGAAAATCCCGATACCACCGAACCTCGAACGAAGCTCTTTCTGATCCTGATTTACATTAGTCCTGGTAGTAATATTATTTCGTTCCACATAATTCAATATATATTTTAGAGTAAGGAAAGTGATAAAGAATGAAGCGGAAATTATGCTGAAGAAAAATATTATTTTCATTGTTTTTTATAGAATTGATGAAGTTTTGATAAAGGCTTCCTTATAACAATCATAGGGTCAATTTTAAGGTTATTAACTTTCCAGGCTTTGTAATCCTCAAAACTTTTTTTAATAAGGTTTACAAATCCACTATTACTTCTGCCTCCAACCCTCATTTTTACTAGGACATCAGAAATATATGCTGGAAAGACCCTCCCCTTCTCAAAAAAACGGAGCATCAATTCATAATCAGCCGAAATTTCAAAATCGGTCCTGAACATTCCATAACGGTTGAATATACCTCTATTCACGAAAAGTGACGGGTGAGGAGGCATCCATCCTCTTCTGAAAGAGCCATTCTTATACACTCCGGCCTGCCAATATCTTACTACTCTTTTAAGATCCGGAGACATGTATACTATATCACCATAACAGCAATCAGGTTCTTCTTTCTCGAATACATTTGAAACTTTGCTTAAAACATCATCGGAAGAATACAGATCATCAGAATTTAACAACCCTATAATACTTCCGGTTGATAAAATTATACCTTTATTCATTGCATCATAGATCCCTGAATCCGGCTCAGAGATCCATCTATCCAGATATTTCTCATATTTTTTTATTATTTCCAGGCTCCCATCGGTCGAACCGCCATCAACAACAATGTGTTCTACATCAGAGTGAGATTGACCTAAAACACTCTTTATGCAATCCTCAAGATGTTTTTCATTATTCAGGACACATGTAATAATTGATATTTTCATTATTCGAATTATTGATATAGCCAGAATAGCTGCATTTTATAATTTTTCATTAAGATATGACTCTCTTTTTTAAAAACGCAGCCGGATTACCATGGTAGATCGAATAAGGTTTTGTATCTTTTGTCACAACACTCCCTGCTCCTATTACGGAATGAGAGCCAAGCTTTACATTTTGGGTGACCAACGAATTCGCACCGACCCATACTCCTTCCTCTATCTTAATTTCTCCCAGCATCAGATCAAAAGTCTCCTTCTTGTAATCATGATTCCCCGTAAGGAGAAAAGCGCCCTGTGATAACACTACATTGTCTCCAATTGATACTTTTGCCAGGTTGTCGATCCAGACTTTTTCACCGATCCATACATTATCCCCCGCAGAAAAGAACCATGGATATTTAATATTGACAGAAGGCTTCAAAATAATATTTTCACCTAATTTGGCACCAAATATTTTTAATAAAGTTCTTTTGAATACCTGAGGAAATGGGAATGAATTCTTAAAAAAGATCATACTTATAAAATACCATAATGATCTTCTGGCCAGGGAACCGGGCTTGTACCAGCTGTTGTCAAATTTGCTAAGATCTGTTCTTCTCATTTTTTTTAATTGATTTATACCAGTTCAATAAATTGAAAACAATCTTCTCCCAGGTATAGTTGTTCATAACAAAATCTCTCCCTTTTTCTCCCATATTACTCTTATAATTCTTTTCATGCAATATTGATCTTAATGCTTCGGTTAACGAAGAACTATCAGGATATATCAGAATTCCGGCATTAATCTCCTCTATCTCAGGGAAATTACATTCCCTTGAGATAATAACAGGCAGTTTGCTGTAAATTGCCTCCAGCACAGCAATACTGAATGCTTCAGAGTGAGAAGGCAGCACAAAAACATCTGAATTATTAAAGGCGTCACTCTTTAATTTACCTGAGAGTGTTCCGGTAAAGATCACCTTATCTTCAATTTTTCTCTCTTTTATCATTCTGGTCAGAGCTTTCTTATACCCAAAGTCAGGCCCGGCTATCACTAACATAAAGTTATCAAATTCTGCAGAGACAATACTGAAAGATTCTACCAGAATATCCAGCCCCTTTATCCTGTCTATCCTTCCCAGGTAGAGAGCCACCCTTTTATTGATTATTTCAGGGTAAATATCCAACAAATTATTTTCACCTTCTTTAACGGACACATCATTTTCAGGGATTCCATTAAATATTAGTTTGATCTTTGATCCTGGTTCAAATTGTTTTATCTGTGCAATTTCTGTTTTAGTAATAGCCTGGATGCCTGACGCTTTTCTAAAAAATTCTTTTTCAAACAAATTCCCGAAGATCTTTTTCTTAAAAGATTTTAACTGAAGAGCAAAAGAGCTTAATGCTCCATGAACAGTTATCACAAAAGGGATATTGTATTTTATTGAAAGCCTGGAGGCCAGAAAATGGGGGAAATGCCATAATTCATGAACATGGACAATATCAAAGTTTCTTATCTCTTGCTTTAATAGTTTAATAAAGCTGAAAGAAAAACCGGTCCAGAAGTTAGACAGGAGACTCCTCTTAAAGAGTCTTACATCCACACCCTCAGGAAAAACAATTGATTTTTTCTCATTTCTGCTTATAGGTGAAAATATGGTTACATCAACCCCATTTTTCACCAATTGTTCGACACTATGTTTAACAACCTTTACAGGCCCTCCCCATTCCGGGTTGAGACTTGCAACTACCATTAATACTTTCATTAGATTATAAAACACCCTTTATTACGGAACTATAATACTCAAAGTCCTCATCCGAAAAATTCTTTTCCCATCCCCCCGATCCACCCGACCTTGGGAGGATTGCCGTTGAGTTAAAGAATGATGGGAACAACCTCCTTACCCCTCTAGATATTTTGGAATATTTTTTTAAAGTGATCTTTTCAGGAGCTTTAACTATTTCGAGTCCAAGAAAATTTTCGATCCGGCTCATAGTTTTAATGAAATCTGTGCACATATCTTCATAACTGACACTTATAGTATTTTCAACACCGATCCAACTTTTTTTATGCTCCCTTAGAAACTCCACCTTTGACAGATCAGTATAGACTTGATCAGAACTGTTCCGGCTCCTGAGGAACTTTGAGAAAGAACTATAATTTACCCCTTTGGCTATCATATAATAATAGAGTGAATTCAGAACATCCCTGCCGTCTCTACTAACATAGATGACCTTTGAGAATGGGATTATTTCCTCTTTCAGGAAATCTGAAGCAACCTTACATTTATCAAAGTGTGAAAAATCACCGAATGAATGGGTTTTCAATATCCGTATTTTTTTACTTTTAATTTTCTTCTGAAACCGCTCAACACTTAATTTTTGTGAACTTTCAGGCAAAAGCCGGTCAAGATTAATATAGCCGTGAGCAACAGAAGAGAAATTATTAAAGATCGAATCTATCACAAGGTGGGTTCCCGACCGGCGGTGTGAAGCAACAATTAAATATCTGAAGTTTTCTTTGGTAATCACTCTTCCCTTATGTAAATATATCTTAGAGCCTGTTCTCAGGCATCTTCATATAAATTTTCATACATTCCGACCATTCTTTCAATAGTGAATTTTTTTTTCATTTTTTCTCTCCCTCTCATTCCTGCTATACCCATTTTTTCAGGATCTTTTAATACCTGCTCGATCTTATCTGCAAAAAGGTCAGGCCTTTGCGGGGGGACAAGAAAGCCGGTTACTCCATCTTCTACCAGCTCTCTGTTCGAAGGGATATCAGTTGTAATAACAGGAAGAGATGATGCCATCGCTTCCATAATCACATTTGAGGCACCCTCTGTTAATGTAGCAAGGAGAAAACAATCTGCTGCCAGAAGAAACTCTTTAATGCTTTCCCTATTTTTATAAAGTTTTATAAATTTCCCAAGTCCTTTTCTTATAATGAGATTGTCAATCTCATCTCTTAAAACTCCTCCGCCTACAATAATCAGATTAACATTAACTCCTCTGTTTAATAACAACTCAACAGATCTTATCAGGTATTGATGCCCTTTTTGTGAATCAAACCTTCCTATCGATAATAAAACAGGATAGTCATTCTCAAAAATAATTTCTGATCTACGTTTCCTTTTTTCCTCATGATCAATTTCAACGAAGGGAACCCCGTTATTGATAACAACAATCTTTACGGGATCAATCTTCAGAAACCTTGTAATATTCTCTTTTACGGCCAATGAGTTTGCTACAACCATATCTGCCGACTTGTGAGCCAGGAACTCAAACAAAGTCCACTTATTAAAATAATTGTGACGAATCCCCCTCTGGGAACTTATAAGCCGCACTTTCTTTTTCAGATACAATCTGAGAAAAAACAAATATAAATTTGCAGTAGGTAGAAAACTATTAACAATATCAATGTTTTCCTTTTCAATAATTTTTCGGATCTCTCTGGTCGTTTTCATAATGTTCTTATAATTTGAACAAAAAAAGACCTTTACATCAGAATGTACTTTAGGATAATACATCCCTCTCCCTTTAAACAAACAGATGTAAGTAGTGTATCTCTTCTTGTCCAGATTATTCAAGAGATACATAATTTGCCTTTCGGCACCGCCGACCCGAAGAGATGGGATAAGAAACAAAACACCTGTTTTATTAAATTCCATTTTTATCTGAAATCTCCTGAATTTGAGTTCTTTTTTGAATAATAAAAAGAAATATTTTACAGCTCAGAAAGAGCAACACAAGCGGGATCAGAAAAAACAGCAACATAGTAAAAGAGGTTGTAATAGTTCTTGAAACTGAAATAAAAACAATTACCGGCAAAGATAAAAAATAGAACATTTCACTTAAATATCGATTTTTTTCTCTTTTAAGAAATCTAATATAGATAAATTTTAGTAATAATCCGAGGAGAAACAATTCCAGGACGATGCCTGCCGGGCCGAAATTCATCAGCGGCCCCCCGATTATACCCGGGCCGAAACTTACCCCCCCGGCCTTTTTCCCCGGGAAATAATGATTAGTATAAATTGTACCTATTCCGGCGACAGGTTTTTTCTCCCAGAATATCCCCGGCATCCATACAAACACTGGCTCCAGATAACTCTTCCCATACAATTTTTTTTCCGGAGGTTCGGAAATAGTTATAACAAAATGTTCCGTACTGTAAAACATTTTTGTTATCATCTCATTAATGAGGGGACGACTGCGCTCTTTGTTCATATCATCAAAATTACCACTTGCCCTGAATCCGGCAAACATCCAGAAGAGAAGAAAGGTTATTAACGAAAAGGCAAGAATATTTTTTATTTTGATATTCCTGATTTTATAATTATAGAACAATAACAATGCTAGAGTTGTAATAAATACTCTCCCCCTGGAACCTTCAAAAAGATAAAGCAGTAGAAACAATGAAGTCAAAAGCATCAGGCCCGGTTTTAGTTTTTTCTCCCTGGACATTGAAAAATAAAAGTATCCGAAAATGCCCACAGGTGTCAAATGGGCAAGAAAAACAAGAATTCCATGGCCCCGGATTGAGAGGGCTCTTAATTCCAAGTGTGAAATATAGAACACAAAATTGTCTTTAATGATTAAAAAAAAAGCAAAGAATCCTATGATAACAAATATAATACTGATAAATTTCCCTGTTATAATCTCATTTCGGTTCAGAGAAAATTCCTCAAAATTATTTTTCCTTTTTGCTTCTCCTTTCAGTGAAAAATATCCCAAATAAAATGCTATTAAAGCAACATTTATATAGTGGAACATTTTTACAGCAATCTTTACATCAAATATATTTTTTGTTATCCAGACTGTAGGACCATTAAGAATGATCTGAATAGGATGTACAAAATAAAAGAACTGAAAAAGAAACAGGAAAAGAATAAAAGGGTCAAAAAGATCTGACCTTTTCTGAATAATTTTGAATAGAGGAACAAGTATCTGAAACACAAAGCTGAAACCGATGAAATAATACAAAAGGCCTTTCTCTTCGGGAAACAGGTTGTAAAAAATATGATTTATAATTAGGAGGAGGAGAAGAAAGGTTAGCAATGTTAAACGTTTCATAACATTAATCCAGATAACCAAGCCCCCTCAGGGCCTCAATTGTCTCGGAATCATTAAAATCATCCACTCCAACAAATTTCTTCTTTATGCCTGAGGATCTGACCTTTTTTCTCCTCACATTATCACTATTTAGAATTCCCTGAACAATATTTCCATCCATATCCATCAGGGGCTCAATTCCGGCAAGATGGAGTATAATAGGTGCAATATCATAGATAAATAGAGGATCGGTTATCACACATCCATTTTCAAAACCGGGACCAAATCCGATGAATATTCCTTCAGGCTCATGAAAACCTGTCAGAAGGCCACTATTCTCTTTTAGAACCACTTCCAGATCAGAATAATTAAATCCCCCCAGAGTTACCCCTCTCTCTGGTATCAACATTATATCGGGTGCATCAGCTGAATGTTTCCCACCCGGATAAATTGAATATCCGGGCAAAACCTGCTTAAAGATTTTTTCACCATTAAAACTATTTCTTTCGTTAAGGAAACCCTTTATGAGGTTTTCCATTACAGAATCATATTCTTCATCTTCAACAATTCCTCCCGGATATTTCCCCTTTCTGTTAATATAAACTCCATATTCATTGTTTGACCTGAAACCTGCTTTTGAATGGGCCCAGTCTATTTTTGCTATTGGCTCGAGTGATCTGTTAATTTTCCCCCTTGTCTCTATTTTTACAAATCTTTTCAAATTAAATATATCAAGCTTATACATTATTTTTTTCAGAATATATTTATACTTTGCCCTGCTCAGGTTTTCACTCTCCAGAGATAGATAGTCATTCTTCAATAAAAAATTATTTACATAAAAAATATAATCTTTCGGGCCGAAACCGTGATCGGATACAACTATCAGGTTTCCTTCACTCCCCAGCTCATCACAATATTTCCCGAGGATATCATCCAGTTTGATAAAGAATTCATCGATCTTCTTTTTTATTCCGGAATTCTTTGTATATTGAATTGATGTGGGGTCAATATAATTCCAGAAATAGTGCTGAAGCGTGTCTACAGCAGAATATACTGTCGAAAACAGGTCCCATTGCTTATTCCTCATTAAATAAAGATCGAGTTCGGACTTTTCCTCAAGTGACCGGATCAGGTGGTTCAAATAACTTTCAGACACATTTATCCCGTCTGTTATAGCCTTTTCAAAAAAAATGCTTAATTCTTTTTCTATCTCTTTTTTGACAGATTCCGGATATACCAACGCCTTCCTTCTTCCCCTTGATAACATTCCTGAGATCATCAACCCGTCTATCTCCTCAACAGGATCTGTCAATGGAAAATCTACCACAATACATTTCTTTCCTGAATGATTCAGGATATTCCAGTAGGATAAACCATCGATACTCCGAGCATCATGTCTTTCAATATCTGCAATATCAAGGCTTTCTGATGGAGATTTAAAGAAACTGAAAACACCATGTCCTTCAGGCTTTTTACCCGTATTAAAACTTGTCCATGCAGGCCCTGTTATTGGAGGAATTGTAGATAACAATTCACTCCGTACTCCATTGTTAATAATATTCTTCAGGTTGGGCATGAGTCCCTTTTCCACCATCTCATCAAGAATTTTAAATGTAGCACCATCCCATCCCAGGATGATAATTTTTTTTGTTTGATCAGAAAACTCTATTTTCTTCTTCATCGATCACCTGATTCATAAACTAATTTTTCTATTTCACTTCCGCCGTTTCTATTTTTTCTCAAATAGAGAACTGAGTTCTTTTTTTCAAAAAGTGACCATTTTGATTCGTGTTTATTATCGTGTAAGAGCAAAAATCCTCCCTCTTTCAGAATTCTCATAAAATTGTTTAATCCCTTTTTGATATCCTTTTTTTTAAAATAAGCTCTATTAAGAACATTAGCCACCTTTATAAGATCAGGAGAATGTTCTTCCCATTTATCAAACAGATCCCACTCAATTATTCTTATTTTATTATTATCTTCACTTAATTTGACAATATCCGGATTCAACAAATTGATCCTTCTTGTTTTTTTTTCATCATATTTTTGGCAAAGAGCAAACATTGAAAATATTTTTAATGGATTAAGAAAACTTCCCGGATCTCTATAAAATGTAAATCTATTTGAAATTACCATAAAACACTTTTTACTATCCGGATAGAAAAAATAGAATTTATTTTTTTTAACCATAATATCAACATCAAAGCAAATATCAGTTAAATAATATATCTTCAACCTGTTTTTCAGTTTATTTATCAATTCCACTGAAGCCTGCCCATCTGATGCGCCAACATCAAGTATAATTTTGTTATCTCCTGTTAATACTTCCTGTATGATTTCATCCGCTTCTGAGTGGCGGGATTGTTCAGTATATCTCCATGCTCTCCCGATCCGGACTGCTGAAACAATTTTAGTGAATTCTTTACCCTCTAAGGTTTGCTCTGATAAAAGTTTTCTTACATCAACTACAAAAAGAGATCCGATCATGTTTCTCATTACTTTTCCCCAGCCGGACCTGGTCAGACGGACAGGGGAATTAAATATTACTTTTGTTACAATTAATTTAAAAAATGAATTAATTTTATTATTTATCCCAGCCATTACTTATCCTGTCTTTCCTTACTTACAAAATTGATTATGCCCATTAGTTCCGGTCACAATATCGAAAAAACTGCATGCATTCCATATTCTTCCAGATTTAACTCCCATAATAATTTTTCTTCCTTAAGATCATATGCCGCAATCCTGGTAGGAAGACCCCTGGGTATCCTCGTTCCACGAACAAGATATTTCACCCATCTTATATTCTCCTGATACTTTGTCTGTCTTAACCTGCCGAATCCGACAATAACAACACTGTCACTTACAATTTTTATTCCACGACACCAACCCAGGGCAGTATTTTTCAAGTCGGTCATTTCATTTAGATCAAATACTCTCTCCACTTTCCCCGTCTTTTCAGAAATTACAGCAATTTTACCATTTACTGTAGTAAAATAAATTTTATCCTTAAATTTAACACCATCATGCGGAAAACCCACGCCAATTTCAATCCTCTCTTTTTGAGCATTTAGACAAACAGCATCCATTTGATGGAATCTGGTAACCCAGTGATCGCCATTGATACTGAAAACAAAATTAGGATGCGATCTGTGAGGTTTTGTAGTAAGGACCATCCTGTAATCCTTCTTACGATCGAATCTTTTCCAGGTATCCTCACCTGTAACACTCCATTCATTAAGGATATTTCCTTCTTCGGTGATCTCAATAACAAGATCAAGGCCGCTAACTGCCACCATAATTGTACCCCGATCAGTTGGAGTCACATGATGCAGATCATTGAACAAGGGTAGAGAGATGTATTTTATCATCTTGTAATCTTTCGCCGAATATATCAATACTTCAGTCTGGCTGCAAACGTAAATACGGCCGTTTTTTATAGATGCAGATTTAAACATTATGGCCGGATCATCTTCGATCAAGCATGCTTCTGAGGGTGTTTTATGCTCAATAATCCTCTCGGCAGTTCTTTTTTTAATATCAACTTTAAGTATCACACAGGTTTTGTACCTTTTCCATGGTTTAAGCCTGGATGCATTCTCCCTTGCTTCACCTCCCGTAAGATAAACTATATTTTCTCTGTTTAATGATCCCATGTTTTCTAAATACTAAATCCGAATTTCTTTTTCGAAAGGAATATTAATGTGAGATTCCAAAAAATAATAGTGATTGTTGAAGCAAGTGCAGCTCCGTCCATCCCCCATAATCTGATAAAAATAAAATTTAAAGCAATATTCATTATTGCAGAAATTCCGAACACTTTTAAAGCAGAATTATGATGACCGGTCATTGAGTATAAAAAACCGATAGGCCCAGCTATTACAGTCACCAGTTTGCCAATAACCATTATTTTTAATGAAGTGCTCCCGTTTATAAAAATATCCCCGAAAACTGACAAACAAAAATCACTGAGCAAAAATAAAAATGCTCCAAGCGGAAGTGAGATCATTGCCAGTAATACCCTGGTAAACCTGAATATTTTTTTTATCTCATCACTCTTCCCTAGAGAATAAAATCTTGATATCAATGGTGCGATTACTGAATTAACAGAGATCAGAGAAAATGTTATTATAAAGCAGAGCTTTACAACAGCATTATAAATACCTGCATCTTTTAATCCCGATAATGAGCCCACCATTATTATATCGGTTTGAGCAATAACCAGATGTAATGCTGATAAAAGAAATAATGGAAAAGTAACCTTTATCCATACCTTTGTAGCAAACTCAGCTTTAACTGATCTGACCATAACAGGAACGTTCCTGTAAAGGAATACAGCCCCGATAAGGATCAGAATAAAGTGAGTTATAACATCAAATGTAATAATTTCCAGTCCGGTGATCTTATCACCTCTGAGAAACAGGAATCCTCCGGCAAAAATGAATAGAATTAAAGGGCGAAGAACCGGTGTCACAAGCTTTGATAAAAAAACCTTCCTGAGGCTCAGAAGTGAAGATGCAATAATCTGAAGATGTGTCATTCCTGTCCCCAGCAATATTGAAACTAAAAGAACATTTGAAATACTAACACCGATTTCCTTTCTTACAATTAAAAGGATTATAAATGAGATCGATCCGAAAACAATATTAAGAGCAAATGAGATTTGATGACTTTTGATAATTATCCCTTTCAAAAGCCCCCATTTACCATTTGCTTCATATGAAGCGACAAATCTTAAAACAGAAGGGACAAAACCAAATTTTGACATCATGGCAAATAATAATGTCCAGGAAACTGCATAAGCATAAATCCCATAATTTTCCGGGCCTGCTGTCCTTGCAATAAATATGTGCAGGAAAGTGCTTAACACAAAAGCAAGTCCCTGCGACCCGAATGAGATAACTATCCCCTTACTTAAAAAGGAAAGGTTATCATCACCACTAATTTTATTTAAAATTTTTAACACTTTCACTTTGCTTTCTTCACTAATCGACGGAAATGACCTGAAACATCTACTTTTTTTTTAATTTTTTATACGATCCGGAGAATGTCCCCGGTATAGTATAAAATCGATTGTTTCTTTGAGTTCTTTTTATCATTGTTATTAAAGAATAGACCCATCTCAAAACAAAATATGGAATGTTCATCAATAAAAAATAATATATTTTAATCAAAATGATCTTTTTTGTTCCAAGTTTTTTTTCCCCCTTTTTATAGCTTGTATTCCTTTCAAATTTAACTACCTGCAGATCTGTAGAATATGAAACATCAAGGAACCTGCATAGTTTTTTTAAGATTTCTTCAGGCTGTTCCATGAGGTCTGAATATTTCAGAAAAAAAACATTATTATTTTTTCTCAGTTTCTTATGAATTTTTTTTGTCAGTGCATATAAATACGTTTCTCGAAATAGTGAACTTTTTCCTGAATTTTGTAATTGTAGAAACCAGGCAGAGCCAATATTTCCGATCAGTTCTCTTTCTATAATTATAAATTTTGAACTCTTAAAAAATGTATAAATTTCAGGAAGTTTCAGACTGTTAATTTTTTGAAGCCAAGATTCGATATTTTCCTTTCGGCAAAACTCATTCATGAGTTCGTTAAACAAATCGTAATAACATAAATAATGTTTTTTATATAAAAAACTCTTTTTTATACCTGTTATTTCAAAATAATCAGTAGCTGAAAACCATTCTGTAAACCCTATATAGTTGTCAATATCATTCAGGGTTCCAAAAGATAAACTTATATCATTAAGAATATTTGACTCTAAGATCCCGGCATGGAATTGACCTTGAACTCCTGTTATTTTCTCATGGTTTAAAAGGATATTGCTCAACCATTTTGTTCCCGATCTGTTCTTGCCAACGACAAATATAGATTTTGTCATTTACTTATCATCTCTTTATTTAACCTTATCATTCCAGAAAATAAAACTATAAAAATTTGAAGTGCAAAAACAAACATAAAAACAAGAATTGTAAATTTTAAATAATTATCAGCACTATTTTTCAGCTGAATTTCATTTTTGTATTTGCTAATTAAAAGATCTGCTTTTTCAGGAATAAATTCTTGCCTTGAATATAATCTTTTATAATTAACTATCCCCTTTATTTTAAATAATTTTCTGAAGGTTTCAATTCTATCCTTTTCTATCTTAATTAACAATTCGTTGATCAAGAGATCCTGCTCTGTAAGATTGTTTATTTCGTATCTTAAAAAATCACTTTTTATTTTGTATCCATTCATCAGCTGCAAGGGAGGTAGAAATACCGGATCAACTATATTATTTGAAATAAATATTTTACTGCTGTTCATGGAATATTTTTCTATCGTTTTAATTTTACTCTCAAGGTCCTTTAAGTTTAATCCCTTCCTGAAAATAATTTCCTGATTTGACATTAACCTGATCTTCAACTTTGTTATAAACATTTCAAAATATTTTTTCTCGAGCTGTGAAAAAAAATCAGAAACAAACCCATCAGGAGTATCATCGGATCCGATTTTTTTCTTAACAATAATTGAATCAATGAATTGCTTTTCCAACAAGATATTCCTAGATCCGATTTTTCCCTTTATCGCCAGATCATATTCTTCGATCTTATTTAATTCGTTATAATCCCGAATAGAAAAATATTTTTTACTATCTTTGTTCTCCAACATAAGAATATCGGCCGTATCAACATTAAGGATAAGAAATCTATTCTGCGGGATTATTTTTAAGTATAAGAGAACAAAAATCCCTGCAATTAAAGCAGGGAGCAGTATCACCCATTTTTTCTTCCAAAATAATTCAAACGCATCAAAAATATCCATCGATTCACCAAAATTACTTTGCGACTCCATTTCATCTCCCTTAAAACTTAACTATTTCCAATATTTAATTAAAATACTTCAATATAAACAATCCGGGTTTTGCAGGCTCCCGTAATAAACTGATAACAAACTGCAACATAATATCAGGAAATCAAAAATTATCATCTATATAGGTAGTATCCTAGCATAGGCAGATAAAAAAATCATACTGGTTGTAATTCCTTAATTTAAATCGGAGTCAGACACTAACAATTCTCTATAGATATTGACAAGAGATTCGTAATTTCTTTTATCATTATAAAGCTTTTCATATGTTTTGCGGGCATTTATATTAAACAGATTGTCAGTAGTATTTGATAAAATTTCAATTTTTTCCCTTAGATCTTCCGGATCATTTATCCTGAAATGCAGACCGTTAAAACCATCAGTGATAATCTCCGCCTGGCTGCCGATATCAGAAGTAATCACAGGTGTCCCGCATGAGAAAGCTTCGGAGATTGCCATGGGAAATCCCTCAAAGTTGTTGGATGGGAAGATCAATCCTTTTGCAAATTTCAATTGCTCCAGTACATGTTCAGAATCTTTAAATCCAAAGAAATCCATATTATTGTTTTCATTGCAGATATCAGTAACAACCTTTGCCATCGACCCGCCACCAAAAATTTTTAATTTATACTCAGTACCTTCAAAAGCAGATAAAAGCGTATCAATCCCTTTATCCAATTCAAGCCTTCCTAAATATATAAAATAATCATCTTTGCTAATGTTGCCCAACCCTTTATCATAAGAGAAATTCGGTTTCACTATTATCTGATGATCTTTCAGATTTAAACTGGAATTTAAAATTGTATTCCTTTGAAATTCTGTCAGAGCTATGAATCGGTCAATTTTCTTTCTCCATGTTCCGATAAAATTATGCCCTGCTGTTAAAAGTACAAGATTTAGCGTCTGGAGAAAAGAATTACGGTAACACCTGAAAACTATCCCATGAATCGGGAACCTTTTTCTGACACATTTTGTACAAATTTGATTTTTCCTGAAAAGGACTGCATTTGCACAAATCAATCTGTAATTATGGATAGTCATAATCACCGGTATATTTCCACGGGTTTTTCTGAAAAATACCGATGGAGAAAGGATAGGGAAGAAGTTATGAACATGGATCACATCCGGTTTTAATATGGCTATTTTCTTTCTGATCAATTTAGCAGAAGCAGGGTTATAGAAGCTGAAAAACCCTGTTCTAATCTTCGAAAATTTTGAATTAATACTACGATTATCAAAAATTACAAAATCAACTTTATGTCCATGTTCTTTTAATAACCGGCTCTCATTTTCAAGGACCTTCTCTTCACCACTCCTCAATTGATATTTATTGTGTACAATCAGGATCTTCATGTCTGTTTATCCACATTATATTTGGAAATGATCTTATTTACAAAATACCCGAATACAAAAAATACAAATAATTCGATAATTGCTCTTGAAATGATCACCCCTGCTATCTTAAAAATAGAACCGAGAACAATATCAAGAAATATCAGCATTGTTGAAGCAATGAACATAATATTGAACCTGATTCTCTGAGCATCAGCAGATGTAAGAATTATTCCGGTGGAAAATGAGAAAAACCTGAAGAATAAGATGAAGGAGAGATAAAAAAGGTATTTCCCGGCATCACTAAGAAACTCAACAGAGAATACTGTTACAATTAGATTCCTGCTCAACAGGAGAGAAACTGAGAATACAAATGCGAAGAACATGAAAACTACCAGCATATATTTGTTAAATTTATTAAATCCCCCACTCTCTCTTTCTACATAAAATCTGGAAATGAAAGGAGTGAGACCGGATGAAACAACTTCAGCCAGAATTCCAAATGCGTAATAGATCCTTAAAGCAAGAAAATATGCACCTAATAGTGATTTATCAACAAAGAATGAAAGTATCAATATATCGATCTCTCGTAAAACTACAGTTGACAATCCCACAAACCAATAATATTTTGACTCTTTGAAAAATTTCAATTTAAAACTCAACCTTAAATTGATGAAATGATCCCTCAGAAACCATAGCTTTATAAGGATCGCAATTAAGAAAGCGAAAATCCTTAAAATAAAGATCATTTCGATCGAATGAAAATAATCTCCAAACATGACCATTGGGATTACAACAAAAACAAAGGATATGAAAGAACCGAACGATTCAAGGTGCATTCTCTCTTTACCCAGTAATATACCTCCAAGATTCCTTTCAACGCCATGGAAATATCCCGCAACAGATGACAGGATCAGCAAATAGATATCAATTTTATTATAAAGGAGGGAAAATAAGATCGGAAGAATAATTGTAAGTAATATCCCGAGAAGAGATACTGACACAAACTCACTCATGATATTTAATTCTTCTATGGTTTTTTTATCATACCTGGCAATTTCCTTCCCGAAAAACAGATATAAGCTCATAGATGAGGTGGTTGCAAAGAAAATGAAGAAGAAGAAAACAATTCCATAACTACCTAATTGGATTATGCCCAGATTTTTTGAAACAAAGAAAACTATAAAAAGGTTTGTGGCTGTTACAAAAAACCTCGAAATTATCGAATGAAATGATGTGGACAATACCCTTTTTATCATATTGCCTGCCACCAGAATCCGGATTTTCTCATTTTATTCCTTTAGTCCACTCTCTGTTCTTTTCGTATCCTTCTTCGATCAACATCTCACCGGCATAGTGATCAAATATTTCTGCTGCTTCACGAGAGAACTTGTTTTCCCAATCTCCTGAAATCCCCTTGCGTAAAAAAGAGTTTTTGTCCTCTATACCCGGTTTTCTTCCGGACTGGGCCTCGAAACCGTACCTGACAACAACTTCTCCGATCCTCTTAAGATCAATCTTTTCATCTGTTACCCATCTCACCATCCGGGCCAGTTCCTTCCCGGTATCATTCAACAGAGACTCATAAGATATCTTCATTATATTCCCTTCAGCTTCATGCTTCAGTTCATAATCATGCCATTTTTTATTAAAACTGCTCCAATTCCCTTCAAATGCAAAGCGATTAAATAATGACGGCTTATGGGTAAAACAAAATTCAATATATTCAGGGAGATTTTCCCGGATATTTTCAAAATCTTTGAAACGGAGCCGGCTTCTGTAATATTTCATATCTTTTGGGTTTTGTCTGTTTTCCCGATTCGGAATAAGAAAATAATAATATGATGATACCATCACATCTCTCCCGTCCCGCACCAGCCAGAAAATTTTCTTTATTTTTTCAGATGTTCCGGACGGGAGATAATGTCCATGTACAATTGACATCCCGACTTTCGGAAAAGTATTCTGTGGAAATTGAATGTTAAAATATCCTGAAAGCAATTGCCCCAGCCAGGTGCCTCCTGATTTAGGATATTCCGTTACCATAAAGAAAGGAACGATACCGGGGAGTTTATGAACAAGCATTAACCTTGTACCATTAATGATCTTATTTTTAAGAATTAATAATGGGGAATTAATCATTTCTTTTGCCATTCCAGTGAGACATCAGGTATTTGGGAATATCTCCTTTTCACTTCTGTATAAACAAAATCAGAGAGTCGTTCAAACAGATCTTTCATTAATAAGGGTCCTGTACTCTTTGTATGTTCGGCCTAACCCTTCCAAAAGTGAAATCCTGAATTGCCAGCCAAGTCTTTTTATTTTGTTTACATTCAGCAATTTTCTCGGAGTCCCGTCAGGTTTGGAGTTGTCCCATTTCAAAAAGCCTTTAAAACCAGTCACAACCTTCACTATTTCAGCAAGCTCCTTTATAGAAATATCTTTTCCTGATCCAATATTAATTACTTCACCAATCTCTGAATAATCATAATTATTCATGAGAAAGATTACAGCTTCCGCCAGATCATCAACATGGAGAAATTCTCTCTTCGGCTCCCCTGACCCCCAGAGTTTTATCGTAACTTTGCCTTCTTTGTCTCTGCTGATACCTATCTTATTCAGAGCTTCCTGTATCATACTTTCATCTGAATCCGAATTCAGTCCGGATATCGGGAAAAAACTAATATCCTTTCTGATGCTTTCCCAGTCACCATCTTCCAGGCATACGGCAAGGAAGAATTTTCTGATAAGTGCAGGAAGGACATGAGAATTATCCAGATCATAATTGTCATTCGGCCCGTAAAGGTTCGTGGGCATCACTGAAATAGAATTTGTTCCATATTGCTCATTATAGTAGCGACACATTTTTAATCCGGCTATCTTCGCTATTGCATACGCTTCGTTCGTAGGTTCAAGTGCCGAGCTAAGCAAAAAATCTTCTTTCATCGGTTGAGGAGCTAACTTCGGATATATACATGAACTGCCAAGAAAAAGAAGTTTCTTCACTCCATATTTATAGGATGCGTTTATAACATTGACCTGGATCAGCAGATTATTATAAATAAATTCAGCTGGAAAATTTTTATTTGCCAATATTC
>JAGLQR010000199.1 GCA_023136725.1 Candidatus Aminicenantota bacterium | reverse complement strand
CAAAAACAGGACCCATTAACGCATAGGTTGCAAAGATGGAATCGACCCCACTTGAAGGAGTAGAAACGAGGAATGACATAACAGAACTTTTTGAGGCCCCGTCCTTTCTTAATGACTCAGCTATGGGAATTACACCACAGGAACATATCGGCAGGGGTATCCCGAGAATTGTTGCCTTCACAGTCGAAGCTATTCCGCTTTTTGAAAAATGTTTCTTGATATAAGACTCGCCCAGAAGAGTATGAACGACCCCGGCAAAGAAAAACCCGACGATCAGGTACGGACTGATCTCAAGAAATAGAAAAATCGTCTCATCAATAAAGTTTTGTATAAATGTGCCCATTATTCTGTTATTAATATTCAGACAATTGTAAAGCAAAAACCTTTCTATTACAACCAACAAGGTCGCATTATAAAAAAGAAAGAATGGATATTTCTCAATGTTCTTGTTTGGAGCATTTGTGCTTTGGAAATTTGGTGTTGTTTCGAGTTTCCTACTTCGGATTCAGCCCAGGCTGCTTTCTCTTCGCCACGGCGAATTCACCTTGTCGAGCTTCATGTTTTTTACCCTTATGGTATAATCATTTGCGAATCCCCGGTAGCACACCGGATCTGACTGGAGGAGATTATCTTATGATCGAAAGGCCGGAAAAAATTGAATATTATCTGGATATTGCCAAAGTTGTCTCAAGCCGTTCTACCTGTCTCAAGGTGCTGATCGGTTCAATTATTGTAAATGAAGATCAGATCATCGCAACAGGTTATGTCGGAGCACCCAGAAAAACAAAAAGCTCATTGGAACACAATTTCTGCCTCAGGCAAAAACTTCAGATCCCTTCCGGCACTCAGTATGAGATGTGCAGGTCGGTTCATGCAGAGCAGAATGCAATAATAAATGCCGCCAGAGCAGGAGTAAGTACAATAGGCGGTGATATGTATATTTACGGCAAATCAAGATCGACCGGAACGAAACTGGATGCTTTCCCCTGTTTCATTTGCAAGAAGATGATTATAAACAGCGGAATAAACAGAGTTATCTGTTCACTGAGCGATGAGAAAGAAAACTACAAAATCTTTACAACAGATGAGTGGATAAAAGAGTGGCAGCAATCAGATATTATTGATGATAAGTATAAGTATAATGGGTAACAACAAAACAAATGAAAGTTGACCATATAGGCCTTACAGGAATGATGGCTTCAGGAAAAGGTGAAGTTGTAAAAATCCTTGAGGAACTGGGTTATAAATATATATCTCTCTCTGATATTGTCAGAGAGGAAGTTGCTTTGGCCGGAAAATCTGTCTCACGAAGTGAAATGCAGGATATAGGGAACAGATTGAGAAGTGAGGGCGGCCCCGGCATCCTGGGGAAGAGGATCTGTGAAAAATTATCGGTATCACCTGCAGGGAAGTGGATTATTGACGGGATAAGAAATCCCCATGAGGTGACGGAACTAAGGAACCTGAATCCATTTTCATTAATAGCTGTAATATCTGACAGAGACCTGATCCTGAAAAGGTTGAAGGAGAGGCTGAGGGATGCCGATATAGCAGACAACAACCAACTCAATATGAGACTTGACAGAGAATGGGGAATAAATGAACCTGAAGGCGGACAACAGGTGGGAAAGTGTGTTGAAATTTCAGATTATTTTATCGATAATAACCAAAGCCTGGAAGATCTTAAAAAAAATGTTTTAAAAACCTTGAAGCTGGTGGAGGATAAAAATGGGTAAGAGAACAGCAATATATCCGGGATCATATGACCCCCTGACAAACGGCCACATTGACATAATCGAAAGGGGCCTGGACCTGTTTGACAAGATAATAGTTACAGCATTGAAAAATCCAGGAAAAACTTACCTTTTCACCCTGGAAGAGAGAATGGCAATAATGGAGGAGACTTTCAAAGGCCGGGAAAATATTGAAATAGATTATTTTGAAGGCCTTCTGGCCGATTACCTGGAGAGGAAGAATACCTTCACCGTCGTCAGGGGCCTGAGGGCGATCTCTGATTTTGAAATCGAATTTCAAATGGCTCTCATGAACAGAAGTATAAATGATAAGATTGAAACGATTTTCCTAGTGCCTTCGATCTCATATTCATTCCTCAGTTCAAAACTGGTCAAGGAAATTTATAAGTTCGGTGGCGAAATAAAATCGATGGTTCCTGATATTGTCGATAAAAAACTAAAAGAAAAGTATTCTAAAAAATAGGGGTTATCCCTTTCCGCAAATCTTCCGGTTTATCAGTGTTGCCTGAAATGCAGCACCGAAACCATTGTCTATATTAACGACACTCATTCCTCCGGCACATGAATTAAGCATCGATAAAAGGGCGGCTATCCCCCCAAGATTGGCTCCATATCCAACAGAAGTAGGAACTGCTATCACGGGTGTTGATGTCAGGCCGGCAACTACCGATGGTAATGCCCCTTCCATTCCCGCGACAACGATCAGGACAGAATAATCATTCAGCTTTTCCCTTAGATCGAGAATACGATTTATACATGCAACCCCGACATCATATTCTTTCTCAACGATATTTCCAAAATATTTCGCTGAAAGAAAAGCCTCTTCAGCAACATTTTCATCCGATGCTCCGGCAGTGAGGACAAGGATCTTCCCTTCCAGCGAGGGCTTAATATCTCTGTCAAAAGTGAGGATATTACCTTTCGGATAATATTTAAGAGATTTGAATTCACCGGTAAGTTCATCAGCTTTCTCCTGATTTATCCTTGTAATAAGTACATTCTCACTAAGCTCTTCGAATTTATTTATTATTTTTCTGAGTTGCTCCGTAGTTTTTCCACTTCCGTAGATCACTTCCGGCAGTCCTCTTCTGAACTTTCTATGGAAATCAAGTTTGATATCCCCGATATCTTTATAAGGGAAATGTTCGATTATTTTATAGAACTCTTCTTCAGAAAGCTTTCCTTCCTTAAGAAGTTTTATTTTTTCTTTCAAAGTATCTTCCATCTGTTCTGTGTTTTTTTTTATCCCTGTCCCTTTCATTACTACTTCCCAGGATTTTTGTCCTCCACAATTTCTGTTTTTGAAAGTTCGGGTGCGGACGATAAGGGAACTTTACTTTAACCGGATCAACACCAATAATATTCTGCCATCTGTTGTTTCCCAGCCCCTCTTTGTAAGAGTGATAAATATAGGGAATATCATCCGCCTCAAATCCCATTACATATGCTGCCAGAGAATCTGCAAGAACAGGGTCCTCTGAAGCAATAGCAAATCCATGAAAAACAGGGCTCCCTTTTATAGGGCCTTTCCCCTCCATTCCATAGAGTCCATCTACAATGACCAGCGAGGGAGTTACCCGCTTCAATAATTGTGCAAAATTTCTTCCTGCCATATCAAGCTGCTTGGCATATCTTTCTTCATCAGGCATCTTAAGTTTCTTAATATCATTCAGGATACCTCCGAACAATAATCCTCTCTCTTCTGCCTTTACATATCCGGCCTGCCCGGGAATCGACAGGATACAGGGAAATAAGTGGTGGGTCTTTGGAGGAACTACTGCAATTGTATAATCCGCTTCAAATTCAGTATAACTGGCTTCCCTTTTTCCCAGCAGAGTTTCTACTTCAAAAAAATTTTCATGAGGAAGTGAATCCAGGTCCTGAAGTTTTACTCCCATAAGTTCGACTTCCTTATACCTGAATTTGTAAAAAATATCCCAGGTACTCTTTTTAGTGTAAAAAGCTCCATCAGACCCTTCAATAACAGTTATATCATTAATCCCGTAATTATCTCTCAGATATATGATCAGGCTTTCTACCGTCTCATAATGTGTGTTCGCATATATTTCCCTTGACCCGGAAAGATTTATTTTTATAGCTACCTTATCTGATGACCTGATAGAAAGTTTTGGCCCTATAGCATCAAGTATTTTTTTTACAAACTTTCCCTGTCTGGTCTCCTTTGTAATTGCTATTTCTTTTCTTTCCATTAAGAGTAACCGGAGGTTATTTAATTACTTCGAACGGGAGCACGATCT
>JAGLQR010000198.1 GCA_023136725.1 Candidatus Aminicenantota bacterium | reverse complement strand
AAAATATTAATGCTGACATAAATAGTACTAAAGGAATTAATACCTTTTTCATATAACCCTCCTCTGAGACTAATATTTTAGCATTTATTTGCCTTTATTTGAAAAAAACAACAAGATTTGATGGAAATATATTTGATCACAGATTCAATTCTTTTTTAAGTTTAACCTCCAACAACTTTAATAAATTTTATTATTCCTGTCATTAACATTTGAACAGATATGGTTATGAGTATCATACCCATCAGTCTTTCAATTGCGATAAGGCCCCTTTTGCCAAGAAACCTTATAAAGAATGTTGAAGAAAAAATGATCAATCCCGCTACAAACCATGTCAATAATAAAGCAAGCAGCCATTCCGGCCAACGATCTGGTTCTCTGCTTGTTATCAATAATACAGCAGCCATCGCTGAGGGCCCGGCGACATATGGTATCGCCAGGGGAACTATGAATGGTTCTCCTTCAATATCCTCTTCATGATGGCCTCCTGGAGAAGGGAATATCATTTTAATGGCAATCAGAAAAAGTATTATTCCTCCTGAAATTGTTAAGGAAGGTTCAGATATACCCAACAATTTCAGGATATAATGTCCACCGAAAAGAAATGTAATAAGAACCGATAAAGCGATAAGTAGTTCTCTTATAATTATTTTTCTATATCTTTTCGGATCAACATTTTTTAATGCGGATATAAAGAATGGGATATTTCCGAATGGATCCATCACCAGGAATAATAATAATGATGCTGATAAAATAGTCATATTTTCTCTTATATTGATTTTAATATATCACTCATATCAGATCAGATCAACATAACCTATAAGACGAATTGTTTGATTTTTAATAACTACAGGAAAAACAGCCTATCTGTGCCGCCAGAAGCCGCTGGTTAAAATTACCAGTATTGTATAAATTTCAAGTCTTCCTATCAGCATTGTGAAAGAGAGAACCCACTTCCCTATTCCTGGAATAAATGCAAAATTATCAGTTGGGCCGACATTCCCGAGACCGGGTCCGATGTTACCGATACAGGAGGCAGATGCACCTATTGCAGTAAGAAAATCGAGACCGATGATTGTCATAAATATTGATATAAACACAAAAAGACTCACGTATAAAAGAAAAAATCCGATTATTGAGAATGTAACTTCCTTTGGGACAATACGTTTCCCCAGTTTCAACGGAATAACAGCCTGTGGATGAAGCATTTTTTTTAATTCAATTATTCCATGTTTGATCACAACTATCAGCCTTATTACTTTCATCCCTCCACCAGTACTCCCGGCTGATCCACCGATGAACATCAGAAGAAATATTAATATCTGGGATAGAGATGTCCATGTTTCATAATCTGCGGTACCGAATCCTGTGGTCGTACCTATCGAAACAGCCTGGAAAACTCCATATCGTAATGATTCAAATACAGAACTGAAAACACCTGCAAAATAATTGCTGAAAGTTAGTACAAAAGTTGAGCCCAAAGCGATGAACAGATATGCACGGAATTCAAAATCCTTAAAGTATGAATTAAACTTGCCGATCAGGAAACGGTAATGGAGTGCGAAATTCACCCCGGCCAGAAACATGAAAAAAGTAATTATAGTATCAATATAAGTAGAATCAAATGCTTTTATTGAAGCATTCTTAGTGCTGAATCCACCGGTAGCCATTGTAGCAAATGAGTGGCATGTCGCATCGAAAAGGTCCATCCCCCCGAACATAAGAAAGATCACTTCTACAAATGTAATACCCACATATACCAGCCATAAAATCTTAGCAGTATTCTTGATCCTGGGAGTTAACTTATCTGCGGTCGGGCCGGGAGCCTCAGCTTTAAACAACTGCATACCACCTATTCCGAGTATAGGCAGGATGGCAAGAGATAAAACAATTATTCCCATTCCTCCGATCCAGTGAGTAAATGCTCTCCAGAACAATAATGCTTTCGGCATTATTTCTATATCAGTAAGAATAGTTGCTCCTGTTGTTGTAAATCCTGACATCGATTCAAAAAATGAATCTGTAAAAGTAGCAATGCTGCCGCTGAAGAAATAAGGAAGAGAACCGAATAAGGCCATTAACAGCCATCCCAGCCCTACAACAAGGAATCCATCCCTTATACTTAACTCTTTTTGTGCTTTAGTTGATTTGATTATCACAAATCCGAACAGGATACTGACAGCAATTGAAAGAATTATTCCGGAGGAACTCCCATCCATATAAATGAAGGAGACCACAAGTGGGATGAATTGGATCAGCCCTATCAGAAGGATAAGAAATCCCAGTACATGAAAAACAGATCCTGTATTAAGGGTCTTTAGCATATCAGGTTTTATCCGAACATTTTTTCAAGTTTGTTCATAGAAGATTTTTCAGAAAAAACAGTGATCTCATCACCAGACATTATCGTATCATTCCCGGAAGGGACAAATGGTTTTGGTTCTCTGTAAACTGCTCCTATTATTGAATCCCTCGGAATTTTTTCCTGGAGTTCTGAAAGGGGGATATCTACATATTTGGAATCTTCCGAAACCATAAAAGTTATCATGATAATATTCGTCCCTTTCAGTGTGGTCGAAGAGAGAACTTTCCCATGTTTTACAAATCTCATAATTGCGTTTGAAGTTGAAATAGAACTATTAACACATCTGGAAAGTCCGATCGTTTTTGTGATCGGCAGATAATCATTTTTCTCAATTCTTGTGATCGTTTTCTCAACCTTCAAATGATTAGCCAGGAGAGATGAAACAATGTTGGTTTCATCATTGCCGGTAAGAGCCAGGAAGAAATCCATCTCAATAATTCCTTCAGCTGCAAGCATATTCAGGTCGGTTGCTTCACCATGAACTATCAACGAATCTGTGAGGGTTTCTGAAAAATGTTCAGCACGGCTCTCATCTTCTGTGATAATTTTCAAATTATACCCGCCATGTTTTTCTAATGCTATTCCTATGGTTTCAACCAGCTTTCCCTTGCCATGGATCATTATATTCTTTATCTTTTCATCACCATTGGAGCCGGTCATTTTAAATACTTCTTTCAGGTATTTCTTTTCTGATATAACGAAGAACTTATCATTTTCTTCAACAATAAAATCACCTCTTGGAATATGTGCCTCAAATCCTCTTTCAATTACAACTATCCTCATATTACTTAGAGAATACAACTTTGAAATCTCACCAAGAGATTTACCGATAATATTAGATTTACTGCATACCTGGGTTGAAACCAGCATTATTTTTTTATTGTACAGCTCATATACATCGATGGCCAATGGATATTCAAGAAGATTCTCAAGCTCAGCTGAAAGTTCTTTTTCAGGATGGATAACAAGGTCAATACCCATATCATCCAGATCAATCAATTCATCCATGAAATCGAGATCATCATATCTTATTCTTGCAACAACTTTGTCAGCTCCCAGTTTTTTCGCAGCTGAACATGACAGAATATTCATTTCATCAACCGAACTGACAGCGATGAAGAGATCGCACTCCTCAAACATGTCTTTGTTAAAAACTTCCTTCTTAATACCCTGACTTTCTATAATTGTTGCATCAAGATGCTTTTCCAATTTACTGCAGAGCACTGGATTCTTCTCTACTACTATAATATCGTTTCCGTCGGAACTGAGAGAACGTGCCAGATGTTGTCCCGTTTTTCCTGCTCCATAAATTATTATATTCATTATGCTATTTTATCAGTATTGTTCTGCATCCTATTTATACTTTATATAAACTTTCCCTTTGAATACTCTTTATAAATTATTTCCCTATTATATCAATAAAAAAGTGGAAGTAAAGAAAAACCCTCATGTGAAAATATGCACCTGAAAGAAATATTAAACACAGGTTTAAAATAAATATGAGTTAATCCTCAACCTTAACGTCATCAATATCCACACCAAAAAATGTATAATTCTTATAAATTCCGGTAATATCGAGGCGTGCAAAACTTTCACCATCCTCATTATTGTAATATTCAATTATCCTGTATTCACTGGGGAACCTCAGCCCTGCCCTGTTTTTACCGTAA
>JAGLQR010000197.1 GCA_023136725.1 Candidatus Aminicenantota bacterium | reverse complement strand
TTGGATGCAAGTACACCCACAAGAAGAACATTTGTGGTCCGGATGTTTCCCAATTCTGTTGCAATATCTGTTGCAGGAATAAGAACAAGGTCTGATGAGTGTTTTCTCAGGTTATCTTCTACATCTGTCGGGTACTCAACTGTACCTGATGCAACAGGAAGAGGTTCCCATACAAAATCATTTACGATCATTATACCATTATCTTTGAGGAAATTTATATTTCGAAGCCCTTCGAGTTTTTCAAATGCAAGAATATAATCAGTATTTTTTATAGCAGGCAAAGGAGAAAAAACCTCTTCACCAAATTTAATTGTAGCGATTACATCTCCACCCCTCTGACTCATCCCGTGTACTTCGCTCTTCTTTACATTATACCCGGCATCAAGAAGTACATCTGATAAAAGATCACTTGCGGTCAGAACACCCTGTCCACCGACACCGGCTATGATTATGGTTTTCATTATTTTTCCCCTTTAAAAAAGTCTGCAAGGTTTGTATCCTTGATATGCATCCCACCCTCATTTGCATGATTCATTGCATCATGCGGACAGACCTGGATACATACTGAACATCCAGTGCAGAGGCTTGAAACTATAAATGCTTTCCCGTCCTTAGATGTTATAGCCGGGCATCCCAGTTTAAGGCAGAGGTTACATTTGATACATTTCTCAGGATCGACAACAGTGGGCGACCAGTTAGGCTTTTTGAAAAGGAGTGCACATACCCTTTTTACCACTATCACAGATAATTTTTCTCTTTTTAATTCTTCGCGAAGGAGTGCCCTGATCCCTTTCACATCATATCCGTCTATCTCAAATGAATGTTCTATTCCCAGTCCATCTCTAACAAGTTTGAGTATATCAACAACAGGAGCATCATCACCCATCAGGGTTTTGCCTGTCCCTGGATTGTCCTGATGCCCTGTCATGGCAGTAATTGAATTATCAAGAATTATTACAGTTCCTTTGCTATCGTTGTAAATTAGATCCAGGAGTCCGGTTATACCTGAATGGAAGAATGTTGAATCCCCGATCACTGCGGCCTGTTTCAATTTTTTTCCTGCTTTTGCCATCGCTTTTTCCATTCCCAGCATTGCAGTAATTGAAGCACCCATATCTATTGTGGTATCCATTGCATTCAGCGGGGGGAGCCCTCCAAGTGTATAGCAACCTATATCTCCCGTAACAGTTACCTTTTGAATGTTAAGGTTATGGAATGTTGCGGTGTGAGGACATCCGGGACATAATGAAGGAGGCCTCTTAGGAATTGAATTTGTATCAAATTCAGGGGTAAGATCTTTTTTCCCGAGTTTATTTAATATTACATCTTCAGTCATTTCTCCCGTCAACGGGAAAAAATCCTTTCCGATTATTTCCTTATCAGGGGTGATCAGTCTTGCAAAATTTTCCATGATCGGATCGTTCTCTTCAAGTACATATATTTTGTCAACTTTTTCAGCAAACTCTTTGTATAATTCTTCAGGAAAGGGATAGGGCATGGCAACTTTCAGGAACCAGTCATCTTTAAAAACCTCTTTCCCGTTCTGAAATGCAATACCTGATGCAAGAATTCCTATCCTGGTTTTACCCTCTATAATATAATTATATTTAAAAGTATCACTGAACTCTTTTATTTTTTTTTGTCTTTCTTCGACGATTATGTGTTTTTTCCTTGCGATGACAGGCAGAAGCATCGTCTTCTGAAAATCCTTTTCATAGTGAATCTCAGGAGGAGTTTCTCTTTCACCGGGTTCAACTGCAGAGCGGGAATGAGATACTCTTGTGCTTGATCTTAGCATTACCGGAGTATTGAACTTCTCACTGATCTTTATTCCCTCAACAACAAAATCTTTAGCTTCCTGAGAGTCCGAAGGCTCAAGTACAGGTATTTTTGCTGCAATCGCATAATTCCGGTTGTCCTGTTCATTTTGTGAAGAGTGCATACCGGGATCATCTGCAGATACAATAACAAATCCACCGTCAGCACCAAGATAACTGGAGGAGAATAAAGGATCTGCTGCCACGTTAAGTCCTACATGTTTCATTGCAACCAATACTCTTGCCCCGGTAAATGTTGCTCCCATGGCTTCCTCAAATGCTGTTTTCTCATTTGTTCCCCATTGACAGTGAATATCATCTTTATACCTGATCATATTTTCCAGTATTTCTGTACTGGGTGTTCCCGGATATGCAGATGCAAATGTGATACCGGCCTCATAAGCGCCCCTGGCGATAGCTTCATTTCCGGATAGTAATTCTCGCTTCATTTTCCCTCCTGAAGTATTGATTTTATTTTTTTCACCGGTTTTGTCAAGATTTTTCTTTAATTTCCGGGTATTATCTTTTCAAAAAATTGTTTTACTTCTTTTTCAAATCTTTCTCTTTTAAATTGAAGACTTTTATTATAGGCATTATCCCCGAACCTGTTCCTGAGTTCCTTATCTTTTATAAGTTTAATTGTATACATTATAAATCCATTAAGAGATGAGACCCTGTATCCCGAGTTACCGTGATCCACTATCTCCTTCTGGCCGCCGCCGTCAAAAACGATAGGGGCGATCCTGTTCTGCATAGCTTCACCGATCGTCATTCCGAAGTGTTCCACCTTCGCAGGATCATTTTGCCCGAGGCCGCATAAGTGCCAGAATATGGAAGCTTTTTTGTACAGATCCTTAAGAGCACTGTCGCTGATATTGATATTCAGTTCAATAGTATTATCTTCCGCTTCCTTAATTATCTCTTTAAGTTCCTGAACATATGAATTTTCACCTGTGCTTCCACCGGCAATTATCAGTTTCCATCCTTTGGAGATATCGGGGAATTTTTTCTTTAATATGATGAATGCGGTAGCCATCTCCTTTTGCTTTTTTGTCCCTCCCTCTTCAAGCCTGGCGACCGAGAGGATGATCTTTTCTTTTTTCTCACCCGGTTTGAAAATCTCCATGTCTACGGGAGGATATAAATGTTTATGAGGAACATATTTCCATCTCTTCCTGATCCAGCTTCCGGCATATTTACTATTAAAAACTGTATATGAATATTCATCTGAATAGAAGTAACTCTGGGGCCTCCTCTCGGGAAAATGGCAGACCATGATAGAGATTAGTGAAAGAGGGAAAACCATCTCCAGCATGCTATTATTAATAAACACATCATAATTTCCACTTTCCCTGCTGATAATATGGAAGGGGTTGGGTGTACCTTTCATTATCCGGGAGGGATCAATATGAGAAGTTTTCCTCTTCTCAAAATATGGTATCCTGACTATCTTGATCTCAACACCTGTCAGATCAAGGTTGTACCAGTTCAGGAAGTCTTTATGAGAAACATCCCTGTTGGCGATTATCGTGATGTCAAATTTATCTTTCAGCGCATTTACGATAGTAAGGCCGTATTTCTGGGCACCGCCTATAAAATGGAATGCATGATCATAAATTGCAAGTGAAGGTTTCCGTTTTCCTGTTGATATCTCATAGTGCCTTAGAAAATTAATTGCTCCCTGGATCCCGTACCGGGTGGTGATAAGGGACAGGGTCTTTTTGAGAACAGATCTGAACTTGCCTGCAGACTCAAGATCAGGGGACTTAAGGATCTCAATTATTTTTCCTGAATAGAGGTAAAATGGATCATTCCCTCCGGAAGTAAGAGATGCAATGTTTTCAATTATACCAGTTCCCAACTATTCCCCGTTAGTTCCAGAATATTCTTCATACATTTCTTTGTCTATAACAGAACTCAACTTTTCTTCAAGTTCAGATAATCTTAAGTCTGTTTTTCTCATCCTAACGATCATTGCATTGTTGAAAAAAATAAAATCCCTGATGATGCTGATCGGTTTTACAAAGATCATTCTGATTAAAAATGGGAACAGCATCAGGATTTTAATAAGTTTATTTCTCCCGGGTTTCAAATTCATGTAAATTCTTGGGTCAGCATTCTCTCTCAGGTTGGCGGCCCTTCTTCCCATTTCGAAATCGAGTTCAGAGGGTGTAAGTTCATTAAGGTCAAGATGGAATTTCCTGTCTATCTTTCTGTTCACCAATTTGTGAATTTGTCTGATCCCCGACTTCTTTTTCTCAAGGCCAGTCAG
>JAGLQR010000196.1 GCA_023136725.1 Candidatus Aminicenantota bacterium | reverse complement strand
ATTGTAATATCACGATCTGAGAGCAGGAATCCTGTTATCGACATTATAAAACCCGGCGTACAGAATCCGCACTGAATTGCTCCCTCGTCAACAAATGCCTTCTGGACAGGTGAAAGTTCAGGACCGTTTATACCTTCGAGGGTTACAAGATGTTTGCCATTCAGTTCACCAACAGGCAGGATACAAGAGGCAACATTCTTATATTTCAATACCCCATTATCCAGTGAACCGAGAATAACAGTACACGCACCGCATTCACCCTCTCCGCATCCTGTTTTTACACTTGTGAGTCCCTTTTCTTCCCTTAAAAACCTCAATGCAGGAAATTGAGGGTCCACATCAACATTCAACTCTTCATTGTTCAGAATAAAATTTATTTTCATTTTTAATTCCTGAAATCTTTTGAAAGATGTTTTAAAGCTTGTTTGTCATATTTTACCGCCTGTATTTCTGAAACAATTGAGAGGGCTATCTCAACAGGAGTTCTGCCTCCGATATCCAGGCCGGCCGGCGAGAATAAAAATGAAGTATCCAGCGGGCCTTCCATCTCTTTCTTCAGCTTTGAGATCATTGTATCGATCTTTTTCCCGGAAGCAACAACCCCAAGATATTCAGGTTTAAATTTTCTCTCAAGAATTCCTTTCAAAATTGCATAGTCGAGTTCATGAGAGTATGTGGCTATAACTACATAGCTATTATCTGTTATTTCGATATTATTAAATATGGAGCCGGGATCTTTATAATGAATTTTCATCTGACCGGAAATACCATCGAGCACATCTTCTCTGTCATCTACAATAATGATCCGGTAATTTAAGTCCTTTAAAAAATTTATAAGATTCTTCCCTATATGGCCGGCACCAAAAATATAAACTTTATCATCACTTCCCGTATATTCGAGGAAAAGTGTAACTTCACCACCACACAGCATTCCTGTTTTTTCACTATCAGGAAGAGCTCTATCCTTGTCAAGCAAATATTTCTTCAGGACACTTTTACCTGACAACAAGACCTTTTCTGCTTCTTTTAAAACTAATTTTTCAAGAGTTCCTCCTCCGATAGTACCAAAAATATCTCCATCTGCAGTAAAAACCATCCTGCCGCCTGTTTCGGAAGGGCCGCTCCCTTTTGTTTCTATAACAGTGACAAGTACAAATCTTGAACCATTTTCATTCAGTTCCAGAATTTTTTTGAAAATTTCGGAGTTTTTCATCTCAAATTATTTTTTATTTACAGGGAAAGTAAGTTTCCTGCTCCATTCCGGAGGTGTTTTATCCCTGTTTATCCTCTCTATTAAAAGAAGTGCATAACGGATCGTCTGCCTCATTCCCTCCAGGCTCCATTCGGGATCGTATTCGTCTTTAACTGTATGGTATGTTTTAGTCCAGAACTTTTTATAAAGGTCCATTCCCGACTCATCATCCTCTCCTGTACTGATCCACAATGAAGGGATATCAGCCATCGCAAAGGGAAATTGATCAGAGCGAAAGAAGAATCCCTGGTTTGACATCGAGAAATACTTATATTCTACACCTTCCTCTTCGGCAATTTGTTTGAGGATATTCTCCATCGTTGAAAATCTTGCACCAACACCAATAAGGCTTTCACTTTTCCCCCATACCGGTGTAGATTCAAAATTTATATTTGCAATTAACTCTCCACCATCATAATTTGCGACAAAATATTTTGATCCAAGGAGATTCGCTTCCTCAGCATTGGGGCCGAGTATGATAATAGAATAATAAAGTTCACTGTTGTACTTTTTCAATATTTTTGCTGTCATTATCATCGATGCTACAGCTGTGCCATTGTCTATTGCACCATTTAAAATATTATCCCCCTTCTTGCCGGGGATCATTCCCAGATGGTCTATATGTGCACTTATAACAATACTCTTTTCCGACTTCCCCGGAATGAAGCCGATGACATTATTGTTCATTATCTCTCTATAGGATCTGTTCCCGGAGACTTCTATCTCAAAATCGAGAGGAATAGGGCGAAAATCCCTTTTCAGAGACTTTGAATATAATTCATCAAGATTTATGTTTTTTGCAATCAGGATCTGCTTCAGCTTCTCCTCTCTGAGCCACCCTGTGAAAACCATATTTCCTTCAAGGGAAGATTCCAGATATACCTCTTCACCACTCCATGAGTTCTGTACGACATTCCACCCGTACCCTGCAGATGCATCAGTATGAATAAGCAGAATGGCCTTTGCACCCCTTCTTCTTGCTTCTTCTATATGATAGGTCCATCTGCCGAAATATGTAAGGATCTTACCCTCGAAAATATCATCAATGAACATTCCGGGATCATTCACTCTCACTATCACAAATTTCCCGTTTATATCAAAATCTTTATAATCATTCCAATCCCACAGTTTTGTATCTGTTCCGAATCCGATAAATACAGCTTCAGCACTGAAGTTAAAATCATCTTCCTTTCCGGTAAAAGTTCCAAGGACATCATCCAGAAATTTGAGAGATTGTCCTCCTGCTTTTACATTGAGTGAATTTGTAGTAAAACCTTTCAGCTTAAATGGCTGAAGATAATCTTTTCCAAGAGGCTCAATGTTCAGAATTTTCAAAACCGATCTTACATATCTTTCAGCGAGATCTCCTCCACGTGTCCCCGGTGATCTCCCTTCGAACAGATCATCCCCCATAAATTGGAACACACTCTGCATCTCAATTTTTGAAAGTCCATCCACTTCATTCCGTATCTTTTCTGCAAATGTTAAATCCTGACCGGTTGTATTTGATTTCCCACACGAAAAGAACATTACAGAAAGGAAAAATATCATAATAATATTGATATAATTTTTCATAACAGGCTCCTTGCTTATCATTATTATTTATAACAGAACAGCAGGAGTATTTCAATCAGGATGATCGAAATGAAAAGAGTTATTCCATATTAGAAAAACAAAAAAAATGAATCTGTAAACTATTCTTCGGTTGGGTTATCTTCCTCAGGTGAAATAATTTCCAGGGCTCTTTCGAAGTCGTCTTCTCTGACGAGAATATTAACTTTGCCGAGGCCATCCATTGTAATACCGAGGAGTCTTCCTACGGCTTCAAATTTCAGTACAGAAGGGATATCAAATGCAGTAAGCTTTGATTTGATTATCTCCGCCTCTACCATTCCCTCTATAACTATAAGCTTTTTGAGTCCTTTTTCTTTCATCATATCCTCATAATATCCGGTATAGGAAATTAATTAGAACCTTACAACAGCCCCACCCCAGGTAAAGCCTGCTCCAAAAGCAGCCAACAGAGCATTTTCTCCATCTTTAAGCCTGCCGCTTTTACGGGCCTGATCCAATGCGATCGGTATTGTTGCTGCTGAAATATTAGCAATCTTATCTATATTAATAAAAGTTTTCTCAATGGGTATTTTTGCTCTGCGGATCGTTGCCTCGATTATCCTCATATTTGCCTGGTGCGGAATGAACAGATCAACATCTTCACCATCCAATCCTGCAAGTTCGAGTGCTTTCATTGCTGCTTCCTGCATCCGGAGTACCGCATGCTTGAAAACCTCATTCCCTTTCATATGAACGGTATGTAATTTATTTGCAACAGTTTCTTCTGTTGCAGGCATTGCACTACCACCTGCAGGCTGCATAAGGAGGTCACCAAGGTTCCCGTCAGCACCCCAATAAGTTGACAGGATACCGTCTCCACCATTTTCAGAAGCTCTTAATATCGCTGCTCCGGCACCATCTCCGAAGAGGACACATGTATTCCTGTCTTCCCAGTTTATTACTTTAGACATTGTTTCCGCGCCGGCTATCAATGCAGTTTTTGCCGCACCTGTTTTTATAAGTGAATCCGCCATGATCAATGCATAGAGAAAACCTGAACATGCAGCTCCAATATCAAATGATGGAACAGTATTCAGGCCCAGCTTCTTCTGTGTCCAGTTAGCTGTTGAAGGATAAGCATTATCACCGGTGATCGTTGCAACTACAACAAGGTCTATTTCTGATTTATCAATGCCTGCATCTTTTATAGCTTCTTTTGCAGCCTCAACAACAAGATCAGAAGTAGCCTGCCCGTCAGAAACAAAATGTCTCTCTTTTATCCCGGTACGTGATGTGATCCACTCATCAGA
>JAGLQR010000195.1 GCA_023136725.1 Candidatus Aminicenantota bacterium | reverse complement strand
AACAGCAGATTCAGTTTAAATTATATAAATAAAAGGATTGATAAGAACTATGACCCGTGACCGGTTGATTTCTCACGAAGGAAAAGTTGTTTCTGTTGAAGATGGTAAAGTCCGGGTTAAAATTCTCTCCATTTCCGCATGTGCTTCATGCCATGCAAAGGGGAGTTGTAGTGCAGCCGATATGTCCGAAAAATATATAGATGCTTTACCTGAAGAAAAATTCGAATCAGGTGAAAATGTGAATGTCATTATCGAGGAAAAGCTTGGATGGGTAGCACTTTTTTACGGTATTCTTCTTCCATTTCTGATCCTTGTGACAACACTTTTCACTCTGACCGCTTCAGGAAAAAGTGAACCCTTTTCCGCTTTAGTATCTCTTGCCAGCCTTATCCCTTATTATGTTCTTCTCTATTTTTTAAGGGGGAAGTTTGAAAAGAAATTCATGTTCAAAGCTGAAAGGAGACCCCAAACATAAAATGAGGTGAACATTGAATCCTGTAATTTTATATTCTGTTGGTGTGCTGGCCCTTATCGCGGCAGGGTCTGCCATTATACTTTTCCTTGTCGCTAAAAAGTTCAAGGTGGATGAAGATCCGAGGATCGGAGAAGTTTCCGAGATCCTTCCCGGTGCAAATTGCGGTGGATGCGGATTCCCGGGCTGCAGTGGTTTTGCTACCGCCCTGGTGAAAGGAGCTGATAAAGGAGATATCTCCGGGCTTGCCTGTCCTCCTGGTGGAAACGAAACTATGACGGCTGTAGGAGAATTTCTCGGGATGACTGTCGAGGAGTCGGCTCCGACTACTGCTGTAGTCAGATGTAACGGGACAAAGGCGAAAGCACCTTCTAAGCTTACTTATGAAGGCCCTACAAAATGTGCTATTGCTCATACCCTTTTCAGTGGTGAGAACAGCTGTCCGCATGGATGCCTGGGATTAGATGATTGTGTAGAGGCTTGTGATTTTGAAGCTATTTATATGGATGAGGAGACCGGACTTCCGGTCGTAATTCCCGATAAATGTACAAGTTGCGGAGCCTGTGTCAGAGCCTGCCCCAGAGATATTATTGAGATAAGGCCGAGAGGCAGGAAAGACAGGCGGGTATGGGTTGCATGTATGAACGAGGAAAAGGGCCCGATCCCGATGAAGAATTGTAAGGTTACATGTATCGGATGTGCAAAATGTTTCGATGTTTGTCCTCCGGTAGCTAATGCCATAACCATGGGGAATAATCTTGCCTTTATTGATGGAGATAAATGTATAGCATGCGGTAAATGTATTGTTGTTTGCCCGACAACTGCGATCCTTGCAACATTCGAACCACCTAAACCGAAACCGAAACCTGTGACAGAAGAGAAAGAAGCCAGCGAGGTGAAAAAATGAAACTGAAAACATTCAAACTTGGCGGAGTTCACCCCCCTGAAAATAAAATGACAGCTGATATTCCTGTAGTTCCAATAGATATACCTAAGAGGGTTTCTGTAATAATGTCGCAGCATCTTGGTGTCCCGGCTGTCCCCGTAGTTGATAGGGGAGATAAAGTTAAGGTCGGAACATTGATAGGTGAGGCGAAAGGATTTATTTCTGCAAACATCCACTCTCCGGTATCCGGAACAGTATTTAAGGTTGATGGAGTTACCGATGCTACAGGTTACAGAAAAAATGCTGTAATTATAAATGTGGAAGGTGATGAGTGGGAAGAGAAAATAGATAAAAGTGATACCCTTTTAAAGGAAATTAAGCTTTCTTCTGAAGAGATAATTCAAAGGATAAAAGATTCAGGTATCGTGGGAATGGGCGGTGCAGCATTTCCGACCCATGTCAAATATATGTTCCCTGAAGGAAAAACGGCAGATACACTTGTTATCAATGGTGTTGAGTGTGAACCTTATCTGACATCGGATCACAGGGTCATGTTAGAGAGGCCTGATGAAATACTTGTCGGTGTTTCAATAATGATGAAAGCAGGGAAAGTGGACAGGGCAAAAATCGGGATCGAATCCAACAAACCGGATGCGATAAAGATCCTTTCTGAAAAAGCAGAGGATTATCCCGGAGTTGAAGTTGTCCCATTGAAGGTCCAGTATCCCCAGGGTGCAGAGAAGCAGCTAATTAAAGCTTTGCTGAACAGGGAGATCCCGAGTGGAAAACTGCCTCTGGATGTCGGATGTATCGTTAATAATATAGGAACTGCTCTTGCGATCTATGAAGCAGTTCAGAAGAATAAACCTCTTATTGAAAGAGTTGTTACTCTGACCGGAAAGGGTTTGAAAAAAGGCGGGAACTTTCTTGTAAGAATCGGTATTCCTGCAAAGAATTTACTTGAAAAACTCGGAGAAGAAATTCCTGAGAATACAGGGAAGATGATCAGCGGCGGGCCCATGATGGGTAAAGCTATTAACCACCTTGATATTCCCGTTACAAAAGGGACCTCCGGCATTGTTCTTATGAGTGAAGAGGAATCGAAAAGAAATAAAATTCAGAACTGTATCAGATGTTCAAAATGTGTCAGTGTCTGTCCAATGGGACTTGAGCCATACCTCCTTGAAAAACTGGCTGAAAAGGATATGTTCGAAGAATGTGAAAAGGAAGATATAGTTGATTGTATAGAGTGTGGTTCCTGCAGTTTCACCTGCCCATCCTCAAGGCAGTTACTGGACCATATCAGATACGGAAAACAGAATGTGATGAGAATAATGAGAGAAAGGAGGCAGCAGTGAGCAATAAACTAATAGTTTCATTATCACCTCATGAGAAAGGTGAACTTTCGGTTGAAAAGGTCATGTGGGGAGTTGTTATTGCTCTTATGCCTTCGTTTGCAATTTCGGTCTACACCTTCGGCTTTGATGCTATTAAGGTAGTTCTCCTTTCTGTCGTCTTTTGTATCGGAATAGAATTCCTTATTCAGAAATTCATGCTTAAAAGTGAAGTAACAATTCTTGATGGAAGTGCTGCTATCACAGGCATTCTTCTCGCTTTCAACGTTCCCTCAAATATTCCATGGTGGCAGTTACTGGCAGGATCTGTTGTTGCAATTGGAATTTCTAAAATGGCATTCGGAGGACTTGGAAAGAATCCATTCAACCCGGCACTTGTCGGCCGCGCATTTATGCTGGCATCTTTTCCGGTTGAAATGACAACGTGGCCTGTTCCCTTTTCAAATATCTGGAGCCCGGCAACGGATGCCATAACAGCCGCAACACCTCTGGGAAGGCTGGCAGAGGGGGGAGTAAAAGCTTTAGGAGCAATGACAGACCCTGCTGTTGAAGCTGTAGATTATATTGATATTTTCATAGGAAAAGTTGGAGGATCTCTTGGTGAGATCTCTGCAGCGGCAATTCTTATTGGTGGAATATATATGCTTTTTAAAAAGATAATTACCTGGCATATACCGGTATTTTATCTTCTGTCCCTAGCAGGATTTTCCGGTTTATTATGGATCATAGATCCTTCAAAATATGCTGACCCCCTGTTTCATTTAATCGCAGGTGGAGCAATGTTAGGCGCATGGTTTATGGCAACAGATCTGGTAACAAGCCCTATGTCTGTTAAAGGGCAGATAATTTTTGCTGTTTTTGGAGGTTTACTCTGCGGGGCGATCAGGATATACGGATCATATCCGGAAGGGTGTTCATATTCTATTCTGATAATGAATGCATTTGTTCCTCTTATTGATAAATATTCTAAACCAAAGAGATTCGGGAAGGAGGTTAATTATGGCTGATAAAAAGAAAATGGAATCAACCTTTTTCAATATGGTTATAGTTCTCACTGCAGTTGCACTTGTATCGTCGCTAGCATTGGGATTCACATACATCAATACAAAGGATGCAATTGCTGCTGTCCAGTTAAAGAAGACACTTGACGGGATAAAAGAGGTGCTCCCGGAGTTTGATAATAATCCGTATGAGTCAAAATACAATGTTGAAGGATATGATGGAGTTGAATTCTATCCGGCGAAAGTTGGAGAAGACTATATAGGAACTGCTGTAAAAACGTTTGCAAAAGGTTTTACAGAAGATGTCATTATTATGGTTGGTTTTGATAAAGATGGAAAGATAGTCAATACATCTGTTATTAAGCATAAAGAAACTCCCGGATTGGGGAGCAAAATGAGCACTCCCA
>JAGLQR010000194.1 GCA_023136725.1 Candidatus Aminicenantota bacterium | reverse complement strand
GAGGACTTTATCTTAAAGAAAAAGGAATAGAAAAAGATATCTGGGAAACTGTATATTACCACTATGAACCGAAGGGATTTGTTGAAGACGAACTTGAAAGCCTTAATGCCGGTATCCTTTCAATAGGTGATAAGATCGATAATATTGTAGGATTGATTTCCAGGGGGACTAAGGTCTCAAGTTCAAAAGATCCTTATGGGATCAGAAGAGATACTTCTGCGATCATTAAAATAGTCATTGATTTCAAACTCAATTTCGACCTGAAGTCAGTAGTAGAATTTACTATTGACAAATTCGGCATTGATGAGGCAGGCAGGCAAAAAATATTTGAAGTGATATCATCTCTATTCTCAGCAAGGATGGAGCACTTTCTAAAAGATCTTCTGTTCATAGAAAATGATGTAGTAAATAGTGTGATAAAGAGTAATACTCTGTTTATTTACAAGATATACATGAGAGCTAAAGCAGTTTTTGAAGTATCAGAGAGCTCATCTATACATCATCTGATTGAAGTCCATAAAAGAGTAAGGAATATAATCAAAGATTCCGAAATTTTGCCAGTCTCTGAATCATTTCTAGTAGAGCCGGAAGAGAAAATTTTATTTGAGATAATAAATGAAACTAAATCAGGAACCGAAAAACTTTTGAGGGATAATAAGTATATCGAGGCGTGTTCAAATTTTATTGATATGAAACCCGTAGTAGACAATTTCTTTGAAAAAGTTCTCGTAATGGATAAGAATGAGGATATAAGAAAGAACCGGATCGGGCTGCTTCAAAAACTCAATGAACTTCTACTGCAAATTGCAGACTTCTCAATCATCACGGAAAAGGATTAAGTTGGCATAAATTACCTGATGGCTACTAAGACATTTTTTGAATGCTCTGAATGTCAATACCAGAGCCCGAAATTTTACGGCAAATGCCCTCAATGTGACAGCTGGAATTCAATGAATGAAATTTCAGATCAATTCGGTAATTCCAATGAAATATCTGATGAACAAAGAAGAGATCCGGTTAGATTAAATAATATAGATCAGGAGAAAATATCCAGAATAAATTCAGATATCAAGGAATTTGACAGGTCCCTCGGTGGCGGTATTGTGCCGGGATCGGTTATTCTGATCGGAGGAGAACCCGGTGTTGGCAAATCTACACTATTGCTGGAAGTTTCAGGGAATCTCTCTAAAAAAGGGAAGGTACTTTATTATTCCGGCGAAGAGTCTGAAGGACAGATCAAATCCAGGGCAGACAGGCTGAGAATAGCCTCAGAAGACATTTTTCTCCTAACCATGGGAGATTTGGAAGATCTGAAAATCAGCTTGAAAAAACTGTCCCCGGAATTTATTATAATTGACTCCATTCAGACTTTGAACTCCAGAAAAACCGGGGGATTCAACGGATCAGTATCAAAATTGAGACATGTTACATCCGAACTGGTTGAGATTGCAAAATCAAACAATATTGCAGTTTTTATTATTGGTCATATAACAAAGGATGGACAGATAGCTGGACCAAAAACCCTGGAACACATGGTTGATGTTGTACTTTATTTCCAGGGGGAACTTCAATCTAATTTAAAAGTGCTAAGAGTAGAAAAGAACAGATATGGATCTGTGAATGAACTGGGGATTTTTCAAATGAGTGCCACAGGGTTAACCTCTGTTACTGATCCGTCAGAAGTTTTTCTTCAGAAAAGAGATTCCATAGAACCGGGCACATCTGTAGTCGCTTCGATGAAAGGGATGAGATCTATATTAATTGAGATCCAGGCATTAGTAACCGAAAATCCTTTCGGAGGGAACCCCAGAAGGATGGCAATAGGATTTGATCCATTCAGATTATCAATGCTGATCTCTGTAATAGAAAAGAAACTCAGAATCCCTTTTTATAAATCAGATGTTTTCCTTAATATAACCGGGGGAATAAATCTTAAAGAAACAGCAAGTGATCTGGCGGTATGTTCAGCACTGATCTCAAGTCATAAGAATTTAGTTTTCCGGGGAAATATGGTCTTCCTGGGTGAAGTTGGACTTACCGGAGAAATTCGTCCCGTAAGTTTCATCGAAAGCAGGATCAAGGAAGCAGTAAATCACGGTTTTAAAAAATTCATAATCCCCAGAGCACAATCTGATATCAACATCAAGGGTGCTGAGATCTTACCCGTAAGTAATATCAAGGAATTTTATTCCGGAATGCGTGACTTTACAAATAAGAAATAAAGGAAGGTACCTTCGCTTCTTTTAAATACACCCTTTTATCTTCTCTTTCAACTCTTTTATCAGCCTCTTCAATTCAGCATCTTTGTCAGTATCTATAATAATTGTGGAATATTTTCTCTGATCAATATAAAATTTTGAAAAATTTATATTAAATTCCTTAAAGAGCGAAGTTATTGTTCTCAGGAATGATCTGTCCCTGAAACATGAAATAATTATAATAGTTTTATTTGTACCCTCTATTTTTTTTGAATTAATAAATATTGGCGAACCGGTTCCTTTCTTTGATTCAAATGTCAGGTCATAGCACATGCTTACAACCTCTTTCATAACTTCAAAGTTTGTTTCTATCCGGAACATTTCATCAAAATTAAAAAATATTTCCATTATGATCTTCTTATCTATTTCTTTTAATTCATCAATAAGTTTCGTCAGTATGAAAATATTTATATCCCTTAGCCCCTGATCAAAATCCCTGATCGCGCCAAATTCCTTTTTGATCGTTTCCCGGAGCTTATCAAAAATATCTCTTACAGATGAAAATTCTGAAAGATCAATTTTAAGTTTGAAGAGATCAACAAAAAAACTGTTCCGGTACACTTTGGTCGGGGTGAAAGAACTGATCTCCACACCGGTCAATCTGTCAATTCTTGGAATTAAATTTAACATCTTCCCTTTATTCTTCAAGGCCCTTACTATTATTGCTTTAATCTCAATATTAAAATCAGTTTTATTTGTAACATTAAGGAAAACTTGTGTTATTTTGGTCCGTTCGATCTCATCCATAAGAAAAGGGATTATTGCTCTTGCAAAGTGTTCGAATCCTCCAACCGATTTTATATTTGAAAATCTTGAATTATGTGCAGTAATAACAATTTTATTAAATGACTTTTCAATAGAAGACGTCAGTAATGATGTAAGTTGAGATCCGTATTTATCGACGATCTCGATCCTGTAGACCAGTAGTCCGTCACTGCTGAAAAAACTCTTGTGATGCTTAATTATATGATCAGGGACAATATGATCCAGGGTTCTTAAAAAATCCTCAATTGATATCACATATCCCTTACAAACAAAAGTAATTCCGGTCAGCTTCTCATAAGTGGTCTCAAAATTTTTGATCTTGATTATTTCATTTACTTTTTCTGACCTTACCAGTTTCTGACACTTGAAATTTTCAAGAATAAAATCTGCAAGATCGTTTATTTTTCTCTCTTCAAGGTACTTTCTTGTTCTGGAGAGGACAAACTTTAAAACCTGTCCATTCTCATTAATTAGTTCATCAATATCATCTTCAGTATAAATCTTTTTTATCCTTTTTAATATTTGAATGAATATTTCCGATTTTACTGCTTCCTCGTCCTGCAGTATATATTTACTGATACTGCCAACTGCAGCTTCCTTGATAGTTTTAATTAGTGACTTTTTATCTTTCTGAAAAATTTCCAGTTCACTCTTCGAATAGATGTTAAATGCTAAAATGACTATACCAACTATCTTCTTTTTAAATTCTACAGTAAATCCCTTTATGAACTGGACATTTCTTGACCTATGATGAATTAGTCCAAGAATAGAATTTGACATCCCCGGCCAGTCTTCTGCAAGAACGCCCAATGCAATTGTGGCAGGAAATTTATCTCTTATGTATTCATCGAGAATTATCACCGCTTTTTTCTTGGTAATATCATAATTATGTATAAGCTTTAGAAGCATCATTCTTTGTTGATCAAGTGGAAAGACCTGTTGGGAATCAAGAATTTTTTGCAGTTTATTTCTGATCTCTTTTTTTGATATCTTAATTTTACCGTCCTTCAACATCTTTATCAGATGTTGAATCTCTTCTTCTTTCAGATCTCTGAACATAATGAAGATTCTATTTAGTTAAAAGTTTTTTGTCAATATAATCATACATCTATCT
>JAGLQR010000193.1 GCA_023136725.1 Candidatus Aminicenantota bacterium | reverse complement strand
AAAAAATAAAATCACTTACTATTTTACATTCAATCTCCGGGGAAAAGGAAAACTTTTTAAAAGAGATCTATTACCAAAATATTCTGCGACTGCGGATATTCTCTTTTTTTGTAATAATCCTTAACATTCCATTGCTTTTTTTTGATATCAACAGGATTAACACAAATATATCCGGCAATATTGGCGCAAATATAATTTTTTATAGCAGGATTGCCGTATTGCTGCTATCAATATCGGTTTTCTTATTCTTTTCAATCAGAAAAATAAATTCCCATACAGAAATCCGGAAATATCATAGAATGATTGTAAGAATAACTTATGTACTCCTGATACTTTTTATTACCTTCATGGCTGTTGGAGATGAATTGATCTCAGGCAGTATTATTGTTTTTTTCGGGGCCATCTTCACCTTATCCATAGTTGCATTATTATTCAATATCTTTAGCTTTTTCCTCTATTTTACAAACCTTGCTCTGCTTTTTATTACAATAAACCTGGTTGACCTTGAACCCGGGATCGTTATGAACCAGAGGATAAATCTTATCGCCTTCACATTTTTATCCTGGATAATCTCCAGATATCTTTTCTATTCAAAGATCAGGGAATATATTAGTTTGAAGGAGAGGGAAAAACTAATCAATGAGCTCACAAATGCCGTCAAAGATGTAAAATTATTATCCGGACTTCTTCCTATCTGTTCGAACTGCAAAATGATAAGGGATGATAAAGGTTACTGGAACCAACTTGAGTCATACATAAAAGATCACTCCGATGCAGCATTCAGTCACAGTATCTGTCCCGATTGCCATGAAAAACTCTACAGTAAATCAGACAAATAATTAAAAAAATAATTTTGAATAATATACACTCAGGGTTGAGATCTCTTTTTTTTTGAAGTTGGGAGTTCTGAAACAAGTATTGCTGCAACGATAATCAACCCGCCAATGCCTCTGTGGAGAGCAAAGCGTTCTCCTCCTATGGTCCATGCGAATATCGCGGCGAATACAGGCTCCATCGAAAAAATGATCGCAACTCTTAAAGGGGAAGTGAACCTCTGTGATACCATCTGGATAAGAAATGCGGACATAGTCGGAAATACCGCAAGAAAGACAATGATCCACCATACTGAATCGGACGACCAGGTAAGTCCTCCTTCGGAAAACAATGACCCTGCCAGAGAAAACAGACCTACAAAAAGGAATTGTTGAAATGTTAAAATATAAGGGTCAGAACCGCTCGCCATATATTTCCCGACATAAAGGATGTGAAACGCATATGCCACAGCTGTGATTAGAGTTAAAGTATCTCCATAATTAATTTTTCCGGGACCACCGGTCAGTATCCACAGCCCGGTTAAGGCCAGAACAACTGAAAAGATCTTATTCAATTCCGGAATCCTTTTGAATAATAGCCATCCCACAATTGGGACAAATAAAATAAAAAGGCCGGTTATAAATCCTGAATTTGAAGCTGTAGTGAATTTCAGGCCCAACGTTTGAGGAAAATAAACCACCCAGAGTATTATTCCGAGTATCAATCCTTTACCTGCATCCCTGAATAATTTTTTCTTCTTCACCTTTAAAAAGATGAACATAAGAAAAGCGGCAATCAGGAAACGGTATGCGATCAATGCCAGGGGTGAAATGTGATTCAGTGCATTCTTTACCAGAAAAAAAGTTGATCCCCATATAGCTGCTGAATAGAGGAGACCAGCCTGGGCAAACAGGTCCTTATACTGCTTCATGTTCTGTTCTTCTTATGATCTCATCCTGAAGTTCTTCAACAAGATCAACAAAATAATCACTATACCCTGCAACCCTTACTATCAGATCCCTGTGCTTCTCGGGTTCTCTCTTTGCCTCTCTGAGTGTGAATGCATCAATAACATTGAACTGGATATGATGACCGTCCAGACGGAAATATCCTCTTATCAAATTAATGATCTTGTTTAGTGAATTTTCATCCTTAAAGAATGCGGGAGTGAACTTCTGATTCAATAGCGTCCCTCCTGTTTTGAGATGGTCGATCTTCGAAGCTGATTTAAGAACTGCGGAAGGGCCCTTCCTGTCAGCGCTCTGAACCGGGGATATACCCTCGGATAGAGGTTCACCTTTCTTTCTTCCATCAGGGAGTGCACCAATAACACTCCCAAAGTAAACATGAGATGTTGTCGGGAGCATATTTATCCTGTGTAAACTCTTTCTCGGGCCTTTCCTGCCATTCACCGAATCATGGAAGATGTTGAAAATTTCCACAGCCAGATCATCCGGATAGTCTTCATCATTTCCGTATTTCGGGGTCTCATCAATAAAATTTTTCCTTATATCGTCATACCCTTCAAAATTCTTTTCCAGAATATTCAGGAGTTCCTTCATGGTAATATGTTTTTTATCAAACACATTATATTTGACCGAAGTAAGTGAATCTGTGAGCGAGCCCAGCCCTACACCCTGAATATAGGTTGTATTGTATCTGGCCCCACCGCTATTGTAATCGGTCCCGTTCTCAATACAGTCTTCGATCAGAAGCGAGAGAAAGGGAGCAGGCATATTTCTGGAGTATACATCTCCTATAATATTGTTCCCACTGATCTTGATCCCTACAAAATGATTTACCTGATCCCGGAATGCCTTAAGAATTTCATCAAATGAAGAAAATCCAGCAGGATCGCCGGTTGCGGGCCCGATCTGTTTCCCGGTTCGGGGGTCAAATCCGTTATTCAATGTGATCTCAAATATTTTTGCAAGATTAAAATAGCCTGTCAGAATATAACTTTCAGTACCAAATGCACCACTTTCAACACATCCGGAAGCTCCTCCGGCTCTGGCATCAGCAATATCCTTCCCCTGAGCGGTAAGCTCCTGAATGATGGCATCAGTATTAAATACCGAAGGTTGCCCGAAACCGGTTGAGATTATTTTTAATGCTTTTTTTATAAAAGAATCGGGATTCTGCTTGCTTACCTGGATCATGGAACTTGGCTGAAGTATTCTCATTTCTTCAATTACATCGAGTATCAGATATGAGAGTTCGTTTACTGCATCAGACCCATCTTGTTTTACCCCTCCCAAATTGATAAGTGCAAAATCGGTATATGTATTGCTTTCCTTAGCGGTTACACCCATTTTAGGAGGAGCCGGGTGATTATTGAACTTGACCCAGAAAGATGACAATAGCTCTTTTGCACTTTCTTTTGTCAGAGAATTAGTATTAATCCCTTCATTGAAGAAACCAATCAGATGCTGATCCAATCTGCCGGGGTTAAAAGAGTCCCACGGGTTTAATTCAGTGATCACACCGATATGCAGGAACCAGTAATGTTGGAGTGCTTCGTGAAAGGTTTCCGGTTTCTTTGCCGGAACTTTCCTGCAAATGGCAGCCATGTTTAAAAGTTCCGATTTTCGTAAAGTATCTTTTTCAATTAAAGACAGCTCCTCCAATTTCGCAGCATACCTTTCAGCATACCGAACTATTGCCTCGGCAGAAATACGCATTGCATTCAGCTCTTCTATCTTTGCGGGGCTGTCAGGATTATTGATCAGATCAAGTTTTGCAATTGATTCATCAATCTCAGCAATTATATCCTCCATTCCGTTCTGGAACATTTTTTCACCGAGAACAGTATGACCCGGAGCTCTCTGCTCCAGAAATTCCGTGAATACTCCAGCCTCATATGAATCTTTCCACTCCCGGGGAAGGCGGGAAAACATGATATCTCTGATACTTCTTTTCTCCCAATAAGGGATTATCTGTTCCTTATAAATTTCTTTTACTTTTTCATCTGCCTCGAAAGATACTTTTTCTCTATTATCGATCATTTCAAGGTCATTTATATTGTGGAGACAGACTTCCGGATATGTAGAAGTAGCTTTCGGTTCAGGTCCTCGCTCTCCGACAATCAATTCTCCATCATTAACAGGTATTGCCTTGTTTTCAAGAACATATTTGAATGAAAGTGCTCTCTGTTCGGGAACAGATTTCCCTCTGGCCTCATCCGATTTATAAAATTCTGTTATCAGAATTGCCCTCTCAACAGATATTTTGTTGACGGCATTCAGGCTTTGTTCTCTAAGTTTTTTTATTCTCTCATTCATAACTAACCCCCGATCCCGGCTTCAATTCCGTTTGTTTTTAACATTTCTCTAACCTCCTGTATTCTATCATCAGAAGGT
>JAGLQR010000192.1 GCA_023136725.1 Candidatus Aminicenantota bacterium | reverse complement strand
ATCAGAACAGCAGATGTGGTCTTGAAATTTGAATCAAGATAAACAGCCCCTGCAACAGCTTCAAACAGAGAGGCGATTATTCTTACATTCTCTCTGCCTCCGTTCTTCTCTTCACCCTTCCCCAGGAAAATGTAGGTGCTCATATCAATTGATATTGCAAGGTTATACAGGAATTTGCTGGAAACAAGGTGGGCCTTAAGTTTTGACAACTCTCCCTCATGGAGATTTCTGAACTTTTTAAAAAGATAGTCTGTAATAACTAAATTGATTACGGAATCTCCCAGAAATTCCAGCCTTTCATTATCAGAAATCCTGTTCTTCCGTTTACCTTCATTGAATGAAGTATGAGTAAGTGCTTCAGTGAGAAGTTGTTTATTCCGGAATGTATATTTGAGTTTTTCCTCTAATTCTTCGAACATTATTTTACCTTGAGAATTATGAAAGTGAGATCATCTTTGTTGTTCTTATCCTGGGCAAATTCTATACTTAGTTCAAGTAGTTTCTGTTTGATCTCACCAGGTGATGAATCAGCATTTTCAGATATTATTTTTTTTACCGGATCAAGTCCCAGCATCTCGCCTTCCTTGTTCATTATTTCTGATAATCCATCAGAAAACAGGAAAAGGATGTCACCACTCTCATATTTTTGTTCTATCTCTTCGATCTTATCCTTGGAGAAATTTATAAGTCCGAGAGCCATTCCTTCAGGATAGATCTCAATACATTCACCTGTTTTTTTACTGAAGAAAACAGCCTGGGTGTGGCCTGCTCTCGATAGAATGAACTTTTTTTCTGCTACAAGAAATTTTGCAATACTGATAGTAATAAAAGTAACTTTGTCAAACGATTCATTAAGTGTGGTGTGACATTCTGCAAGGAGTGTTGATGGGGACATATCTTTCTTTTGAAGATAATTTACCAGCCCTTTCAGCTCTGCCATATAAAAAGCGGCGCTGGTGCCTTTGCCGGACACATCAGCAACAAGTATCGAGAGAGATTCACCATCTTTATAGAAATAGTCAAAATAGTCACCGGCAATTTCTGAAGCCGGGATATTTGTAGCAGCTATTTCAAATTCTTTTGTTATTAGTGAGTCCTTAGGGAGAAGCTTCAATTGAATTGTTCTTGCTATATTCAGTTCTTCTTCAAGTCTCTGTTTTTTCTTCTCCTCAACAAGAAGCCTGCTTATTCCCGATGCCATCTCATTAAAAGAGTCCGCCAGGTATTGAAGCTGATCACCGGAGTTTGTTTTGATCTTTACATTAAAATCTCCCTTCCTTACTCGTTGAATACCTTTTGTTATCTGGTTAATTGATTTAGTGACAACTCTTATCATTCTGAACCCTATAATAAAGGAAATAATAATAAAAGTGCCGAAAAGAAAGATCAGAAAATAGATGAGTTTTCTTACAAAAGTTTGCGATGTTGCTGAATTAACTATCTCTATCTTATTGAAGGTTTTTTCGTAATCGATCAACAGGAGAAAAAATTTCTTCTTAAGTTCAGGCTTGGAATTTACAATATTGTCAAAATCTAAATATTCAAATTCCAGCATATGGGGGAGAAAAAAAGTCTCTCCCTCGGCTTCCGTATCAGGAAAAGATTTTGGAAAATCGAAAACAGGTTCTTCCTCAATTTCCTGAAATTTTATCTTGAAATCACTTATTGTAGAAAATTCATCCAGAAATTTCTGGTTTATTGTGGTAGCAAAAAGAATTGCAAATTTCCCTCTCTTTACAAATACACCATGATACAATTTTTTATCAATCACGAAATATCCACGGAATTCATTTTGTGTTATTTTTTTTTCATTGAAATTTTCGGGGTACTTATAAAAAGGCTTATAATTGTTATCAGATTTTTCGAAAAAGACCACATTCAGAAAGTTGACACCCTTATCAAGGATGACTGCTCTCTCGATCAAATGGCTCATACCTTCCTTTGAATTGGTATCGAAATAATTCTGAGTGAGAATCTCCATCTGTTTAAGCCTGTCATCCATTATATTGTCTACGATCGTTATCCCGTATTGCGCTATAACCATGTTAAGGAAAATGAAAAAAAATATAACAAGAAAAATAATTGGTGTAATTACAAGAAAAAGACTCGAAATTATTAGTCTGTTACGGACATGCCAGAAAAGTTTCTTTTTAACGATAATGAGAAGCCGAATACAGGCAAAGAATATCATGGTCCAAAGGAAAATTTTAAAAATTTCTCTGGAGCAGAACAGGAAACATAAATTTGTAATTACAAAGAGAAATGCTAAAAAAATATCAATCTTTTTCCAGTTTCGAAACATCTGTGAATTATATTATTAATAAGAAGAAAAAACAATAAAGTTATTATATCGTATTTTGCCTGATTTCAGGCTATTGTTGTATAGATGTGTCAAGTTTATTTTTCAGATAGTTCGCAGTATCAGTTATTTCAGCATATGTTCCGGATAAAGTACTCAGGGTTGAGTTGTGAACATCCCCGGCTTCAGTGATCTTTCCATTGAACTTCAGATCCCTTGTTGTACAGCCATCAGAGATAACGATACATTTAAATCCATAATCAGCGGCAGCTCTTACAGCTGCTTCCACACACATATGAGTCTGCATTCCGGTTACAACCAGTCGGCTTATCCCGTTTTTTTTCAGATGTGAAAGGAGATCAGTATCTTTAAAGCTGTTTGCAAAGTTCTTTGAAATGACTTTCTCATTTTTCAGTGGAGTAAGAAGTTTATATATTTCTCCTCCTTTTTTTGAATTGTGCCGGATATGGATCACTGTCTTTTTTTCGGATCTGAATTTTGTCAAGATCTTTTTTATATTCTCTGCAGTTTGCTCAGGGTTGTTTAACGAGAGCGCCCCTCCCGGGAAATAGAAATACTGAACATCGATAATAATCAAAGCGGTATCTTTCTCATTAATATCGTTGCCGGGGAAAAGTGTGGTAGTTGATAAGATAAAAACAAATATGACCGGGATAAAAAATATTTTATTGAAAATCCTTCTGTTTTTTTTCAATTTGCCTCCTGATGATTACATTAAATATTAAAGAAAATGAAAACTCTGGTCAAGATTTTTGAAAATGTTGAAATGGGGACGGTGCTTTACTTCTTGACTTCTTCAAAAACAAGACAAAGGGAAGAAGTCAAGAAGTAAAGCACCGTCCCCCTTCTGTATGGCGTATTGCCCTAAAGCAATCCATGAAGTATAATTGCATCTTTCAGGAGGAAACTTGACAGAATTAAATGAATCTATATTTAGAGAATATGATATCAGAGGTATAGTTGAAACTGACCTGACTGATGATGCTGTAAAGAAAATTGCTTCAGCTTTTGCTGCTATATATGTTCGTGCAGGGAAAAAACAGATATCCATTGGCATGGACGGCAGGCCAAGTTCTGAAAATATAAAAAATATTTTTATAAAAACTATCTGTAGTTACGGGATAGATGTTGTGGATATAGGCCTTGTTCCTACACCGGTACTCTATTATTCAGTTTTCAGACTAGGACTGGGCGGCGGGATCATTATAACTGCATCTCATAATCCTTCTGAATATAACGGATTCAAGGCATTACTCGGGAAAGATGCCCTTTCAGGTAGTGAGATCAGAGAAATATATGAAATAGCCCGTGATGAAAGATTTCCTGAGGCAAAAGGTGGCGGCAAAGTAGAATCAAAGGATATGGTTTCTGATTATATTGAATATGTTACCGGAGATATCTCTCTTAATAAAAAAATCAGGGTAGTAGTTGACAGTGGAAATGGTACAGGTGGTATTACAGGGGTTCCGCTGTTCAAAAAACTGGGAGCTGATGTAATTGATATATTCACTGAAGTTGACGGATCATTCCCCAATCATCATCCTGATCCCACAAAGATCGAGAATCTCCAGGATCTCATTGCAAAAGTTAAGGAGACAGGTGCCGATCTCGGGATAGGATTTGATGGTGATGCTGACAGGATCGGTGTTGTGGATGGGAATGGAAATATTCTCTGGGGTGACATGCTAATGGTCCTGTTCTCGAGAGAAATACTTAAGGATAATCCCGGAAGAAAGATTATTTCCGAAGTGAAAGCATCTGAAGTCCTTTATGCCGAGATAGAAAAGAGTGGTGGAATTCCGATCATGTGGAAGGCCGGACATTCATTAATAAAGAAAAAAATATTTGAAGAGAATGCAATTCTTGC
>JAGLQR010000191.1 GCA_023136725.1 Candidatus Aminicenantota bacterium | reverse complement strand
CATCCTTATTTCTGATCTTTTCATAGGAAGCACCAAGCAGAAGAAAGAGCCGTCCTCTGATCTGACTATTTTCTTCTCCAACCTCATTTAGTAATTTTTCAATTTCAGGAATTATTTCTTTAAATTTCCCCTGCTTGAAACTTTTTACTAATAAAGACAGATTTGTTTCATAACTGCTTTCAAATGCATTTAATTCAAAACCGCTGTGAAAAAGAGTGACTACTAATAATAATGCAATGAATTTTATTGCAACCGTTGAGCTTTTATTCATCTGTTTTCCTTTACTAATAATTAAAACAAAAATTTAGTTAAGCATCACAATCCTGAACCCATATGTTCCTCTACTATAGTAGTGATAGACAGGTGTCCTGTTCGAAGCACGGCAGTCTGATGAACTGAAGTCTGCACCGCGAAGGATCCTGTAATCTGTATCATTATAGTCGGCTCCTGTCGGATTTGAATAGGGAGATATTGAATAATAGTCCTCACCATACCCATCCGAAACCCACTCTGTCATATTGCCACCCATATCCATTACACCATAATAAGATCTGTCTTCCGGATGTGACCCGACAAGGCTTGTATTTCCTGAACAATTATTGTAATTCGCGATGGTGCAATCAGGTTCCTGATTTCCCCATGGATAGACCCTCTGATCTGTCCCCCTTGCAGCTTTTTCCCATTGAGCTTCTGTAGGAATTCTTATACTTTTGTTATTCATCTCAGTTAACCATAAACAGAATTGTCTGGCTTCTTCAAGGTTAATGCTTGTCACAGGATAATCATCACCTCTCCCTCCAAAAGTTGCTCTGACATTTTTATTAACTTTGTCAAATTTTGAATATTGTCCGTATGTGATCTCGTATTTGGAAATTTTATATGAATCAAGATAGACATTATGAATAGGACTTTCATCGTAATCACCCGTTCCAACATTATCCCCCATGAGAAATTCTCCAGCCGGAATTTCTATCCATTCGATCTCGCTGAAGACTTCTTCCGCATAATCCTTACTAATGTTTTCCGGAACTTCTTTTACTTTCTTTTTAAATAGTACCAGGACTGCCACGGTTATTGCCGCCACTCCCAGAATGGCAAAGTATGGAAATTTTTTCTTTGTTTTTCTCTTTCCGACTTTTTCAAAAACTCTCCTTCCGCTGATAACATTTCCAAACAATGTCCCTCTATAAACTTTTAAAGAATTTAGATCGACACCTTCAATCTCAGGTTTGTCGAGAAGAAGGTCGCCCAATAGATAATTCTCGATAGCTTCTTCCTTTTTTCCAGTTTGTTCTAACGATGCCCCCAGAAGAAGAAATAGTTCACCTCTTATCATGCGAAACTCTTCACCGGTCACATTGAGCAGATTTTCTAATTCCGGAATAATATCTTCATAATCTCCGGAATTATATTTTTCCTTAAGTATAGAAAGAGTTTTATTATGATCAACATCATCAGCATGGATCTCAATTCCGCTTTGGAAAAATATGATAGCCAGAACAATAGCAATTATTTTATAATTTTGAGACTTCCTGAACAATTTTGCTTCCTCCTTATTCCTCTTTATAATTGACCCAATTCAATGTAATTAATACGAATTGATTCAAATAAATCGGAAAAACTAACAGCCATTCTTATTAAATTTTGAACTGATCATGGGTATTATGCATCCATTAGACTCTAAAGACGCTTTTCACCCGTTAACTTATTAATATCCGTAATATCAGTGGTCACTTCCAAAGTGCCTTTATATATCCCTTCTCTGTCCCTTACTGCATAATAATCGATAAGAATATATTTTTTCTTATAGAATATCCTGAAAGATTCTTTTGAAGATGAACCATTCCGAAATGAATTTATAATGTTGTTAACTCTGTCGACACTTTCCGGGGGGTGACAGTTCTGAACCTCCCTGCCAATAATTGCCTTTGTTCTCGGGAAGATTCTTGTAGAAGGTTGAGAAAAATATGCTACTTTATCATTTTCATCTACAAATGTTATGTCCAGGGGAAGAAAGTTCAATATCAATTTCAGAACTTCTACATCAAGTATACCCGACCCGAGATTGATCAAATCTGTTCCGGACACTCCTCCGGGTATCCCTGATTTCGACTTTTTCAATTTTTTATCTATGAAGGAAAACCCGATCCCAAAGCTCTCTTCATACATGCTTTCCCACTCTTCATCTGCAAATATTTCAATAGCCGCAGGATACAGGATCAATTCTTCCCTAAAGATCATGGCATACATTGAGAAGAACAATTCACCAATAATGGAATAAAAATTTTCAAAGTTTATTCTTTTTTTATTCCTCATGCTTTGTATTTTTTTTAAAGCATTTCTTACATCATCATGGATCGACCACATTACCGGAAGACATTTCAGATGCCCTCCTTTTTTTTCAAGATACGGGAATAGTATATTCTCTTTTTTTACATAATGGGATTCAATATTTTTCAACCTGAGGATCTTATCTATTAATCCCTTAACTTTTTCATTTCTTAAAATTGAATTTTCAGTTTCTATATTCAGCCCTTTAAGTTCATTTTTTAATTCAGCCAATTCTTTTTTAAGAAAAGAATTTTCACTCATCATATCTTTCAGGAAGAGATTTCCGGATGAAAGTTCCCATTTATATTTACTGATACCTTTATGCAGGACGTTCAAAATTTTAGACAGGTTTCTTTTCTTTTCAGCCATATTCCTGCTGATATCGATCACGGCTTCTACAATAGAGATTACTTCAATCGGCCTTACATTATTTAAATCTTCAGTGAACTGAAGGATTTCCGCCTTCCCGGACTTCTTTTCAATTATTTCAATGCAGAGCTTTGTCAATCTTTTTGATCTCTCATTATTGGCTTGAAGCATATTCATTTGTATCTCCACTCATTTATAAATTATAAGTTAATCCGGGATAATTTTATATATAACTCAAACAAAAAACTCTTCTTGAATCAAATCAGGAAAACATCTATAATATTCCCATGCTACAGGAAATGTTTTTTGAATCACTATTCGAAACTTTAAAGATAACTGCAATAATTCTGGTTCTTATGATAATAGTTGAATATATTGAGATTGTATTCAATGACAGGCTGAAGAAATTTTTTGAAAAGGGGAAATTCTCTCAAATATTCCTCGCATCAATCTTCGGCAGTTTCCCGGGCTGTGTGGGTACTTTTGTGGTTGATTCATTTTATATGTCCGGGATCATCGGTTTCGGAGCAATTAACAGTGCCCTTATTGCTACTTCGGGTGATGAAGCCTTTGTACTTATCAGCATGGCTTTTAAAGAGGGCTCATCCATAACGTTTTCCACACTTGCATTCCTATTCGGCACATTGTTCTTTATGGGAATTATCGGTGGATACCTTGCACTAATATATAAAAAGGTATTTAAAATTAAATTATGTGATAAATGCATCATTATTCATAATGAAGAAGATCATGAAAAACCTGATCTGTCACATTTTTTCAGTGAGCATATTCTTAAACACATTATCAAAAAACATATTCTGAAACTTGTCATATGGCTTTTCTTTTCCATCTTTTTTATTTCTGCAATGGATAGTGTTTTTAATTTGAAAGATTTACTTACTCACAATAAACCACTCCTCCTTGTCCTGGGTGCATTTGTAGGAATTCTCCCGATATCGGGGCCGAACCTTCTATTTGTATCACTCTTCAGCCAGGGTATGATCCCATTTTCAGTACTTCTGACAAATTCCATTGTTCAGGACGGGCACGGTTCTCTTCCACTCTTAAGTTTTTCAGTTAATGATACTATTAAGATAAAGGTTTTTAATTTCCTGTTCGGGCTGACAGCAGGTGGAATTTTATTAACGTTCGGATTTTAAACAGAGCTGTACTATACAAAGGAGAGTTAAATGGAAGCTAAAGTAATATGGAATGATGGGATGTCATTTACAGCAAAGCTGGATGGTTTCGATATTATAATAGATGCAGATGAAAGTGTGGGAGGAAAAAACCTGGGGCCGAGGCCAAAGGGGCTGACACTTATTTCACTGGCAGGATGCACCGGGATGGATGTTATTTCAATTTTGAAAAAAATGAGAGTTGATGTTGACTCGTTTGAAGTTTCCACGGAAGCTTCACTAACAGAGGAACATCCGAAAAGATTTAAATCGATAAAACTTATTTATGAATTTAAAGGAACAGATATTCCTTTAGACAAAGTGAAAAAAGCCGT
>JAGLQR010000190.1 GCA_023136725.1 Candidatus Aminicenantota bacterium | reverse complement strand
GGTCAGGATCGAGAGCAGCCATATACCAGACAGTTTTTTGTCAGGGAAGAGTAGTCTCATGATATAAAAAAGTACAAAGGGGAAGAATGCATTAATTACCGAAATTGATAATCTGAAAAACAAGTGGGGAGAGATAATATCTCCTGCAAGATTGAAAACAATATAGAATGGGATCAGCAAAAATGAGAGGCCAGGCATATGGAAGGAGAGGTGTTTGCCTTTGTGTATTATCATATGAGCGGGTATTTCAGCAGGAATGAAATCCAGATAGGATCGCTCCTCTACATTGTTTTTCAGAGAGAGGTCCAGATCTTCAACCAGGCTCTGTGTCACCATAAGATAGTGGGGCTCATCTCCCGAGAGTTCCACCCCTTTATGGTCGAGCCAGAAAGAGAGCATGCTGAATATGACTAATGGTATTATCCAGATCAATATTGGTTTTTTACTCCATCCTGAATACCATTCTCTGACTTTATCCTGTTTAAAAGGAGCACTGAAAATATAGACCAGTAACAAAAGAGATGTGACCCTTATCCGGAAGTCCGGTGTAGTTGAATAAAAGATCAGGGTGATCGGTGAAAATAACATGAGGATGTAGGGAAGTCTAATTCCGGATGAAAAAAATCTGAATATGAATTCAGTTATGATTACAATTAGTGTTATGAAGAATATAAACTTCAATGAACCACCACCACAAATAATAGTAGTGTAAAGAGAGATGAACCCTGTAGTTAATGCCAGTAATGTTTTAAAGCTCTCCGTTTTGATCAATGCGTTCATATCTCTCATCAGAGAAATTTTATCACAATAAGAAAACAATTTTTTTTCTTTGTTTTCTCCTGATCATCAACCTCTGAATATCACCTGTTCCCTTCCAAACCATTTTATACATATGATAAGGCTGACAGCTGCCAGCAGGAACATAGAAATATAAACCATTGCCAGATGCCCGTTATTAATGGTCCCTGAAATAATCCCCTTTGAGGCCAGTGATACATTCAGGATCGGGATCAAAGCTGTTGTAGCCGTAAGTTTCATTCCGGGGAGGGTTCCGATAAATGCAGGAATTATAACTACAAAGTTAAGGGGGGTCATAATACTCTGAGCCTCCTTGAATGAGTTTGCAAAAAATGAGAATGAGAGCAATATTCCGGCAAAGAATACACTGATCGGGATTATTAGTGTGAAAATTACAATTATCGAGTTAACATCAATTACTTTGAGTATAAGGTCGAGTATTTCTGTGGGAATCTCGCTATTAAGTTTGACAGAAGCATAAAGCCCAACAAAAGTGAGAATAGCGCTTATAATTCCCGATAATGTAACAACAATGAATTTCCCGATCACAATCTGGGTCCGGGTCGCCGGACTGACCAGAAGAGTCTCTATTGTCCCTCTCTCCTTCTCCCCTGCTCCAAGGTCGATGGCAGGATACATAGCGCCGACAAAACAGAAAATAACGAAAAGGTAGGGTATGAATCCACCAACCTTCTCACCGAATTTTTCCTTAACGGTTACAATATCTTTTTCATTTATATTAAATGCTTTGACTACATCAGTACTTAGTTCCAGTATTCGGAACCTCTCCTCCAGGAGATCATTTTTATAGTCTGCCAGCAATTTGTCTATTCTTCTCTTTGAAATATCATTTTTAGCTGATGATTTAAAATAGAGCCGTATCTCACCCTGCTGAAGTGTTTTCACTTTATTGTCAAACTGCTCGTCGAAAACTATGCAGAAATCGAGGGTTTTCCCGTTTATCATCGATTCAATTGAATTTTCATCCTTTACATCTGTCAAAGTCATGTCGTCTCTGGAAATGACTGATTTCCTTATCCTGTCATCATTGCTGTTGAGAATGACTCCGACCCTGAGTATTTTTGTTTTTGCAGTGGTCTCAAGTTTCATCATAAACTTTGAGCTAATGTTTATTATCAGAGGAAAAAGGACCAGAGGCATAACAACCATCAATATAAGAGTTCTTCTGTCACGGAGGATGTCTTTCATCTCCTTCAGGAATATAATTATTATGTTCTTCATTTTTCACCTCCTACTATCCTTACAAACTCATCTTCAATCGTTGCAGAAGTCATTTCATTTTTAAATTTTTTGAAAGTGTCATTGAAAATTATCCTGCCCCTGTCCATGATAGCAAGATCATCACTTAACATACTTACTTCCCCCATGATATGAGTGGAGAAGATCACTGTCTTTCCTTCGTCCCTGCAGTCTCTGATAAGCTTGATGATATTACGTGAAGTGATCACATCAAGTCCTACGGTAGGTTCATCAAAGATCACAACCTCAGGATCATGGATAAGCGTCCTGGCTATTGATACTTTCTGCTTCATCCCCGATGAAAGTTTCCCAATACGCCTGTCTTTAAACTTATGGATCTCAAGGAGATCAAATAATGAATTTCTTTTCTCTATATATTTTTTCCCGGAGATACCGTAAAGATTTGCATAATATTTCACCATCTCCTCCGGTGTAAGCCTTGCATAGAGGCCGGTTGTACCGGTGAGGAATCCAATCTTCCCTCTGACCTTGTCAGGTTCTTTAAGTGTATCTAATCCGGCAATATTAATTCTGCCCGAATCCTGTGTGAGTATTGTCCCCAGCATTCTCAATGTTGTGGTCTTACCGGCTCCATTCGGCCCCAGGAGAGTAAATATTTTCCCCGGAGCACATTTGAAAGATACATCTGATACTGATTGGATAAATTTGCCACCTGAATAATTCTCGCCCATTTCACGTCGTTGTTTTTTTGAAAGGCGGAATCTTTTGCTAACCCTGTCTACTTCAATCATATTTTCCTCCGGAAAGAATTGTTGAACCAGTTATTGAGATTTATACATTGTGACTGAATGAAAATCAACAAAAAAAAGTACTAAATAGATTTTTCATTAGATAAAACCATATATCTTATAAAGAAAGACTAAGATATATATGATGGCGAACCTATAATAAAAGTTGACAAATTCGAATTTTAACACTATAATATGAACACAGAAGATAAAGGAGATAAAAATGACTGTATTAAAATGGAAACCTTACGGAGATCTTGTAAGGTTAAGTGACAGGATCAACAGGTTATTCGAAAATGATCTGATGAGCGAAGGGATCAAGGGTACTGAAGGATATACCGATTGGAATCCTTCTACTGATATTTATGAAACTAAAGATAGCTATGTCTTCAAAATTGAAATTCCCGGAATAAAAAAAGATGATATAGAAATAGACCTGAAAGAGAATATTTTGAGTATAAGAGGGGAAAAGAAAGAAAATACAGAGATCAAAAAGGAAAACTATCATAGAGTTGAAAGTTTCTGTGGTTCATTCAGCAGATCTTTCACAATTCCGAAAGATATAAATCCGAAAAAGATCGAAGCCACATTAAAAGATGGAATCCTTGAGCTCAAGATAGGAAAGGCTGATGAGATAAAGGCAAAAAAGATCCAGATTGAAGTAAAATAATCTAAATATCATATTAAGAACAGGGGGCAGTTTGCCCCCTTTTTTTTTATCCCTCTATAAATTTTCCACAATTTGAATTATTTTTCCTGATATTTTATGCTTGATAAATGAGAAGGTCCGAAAGAAAGATAACCGATCCGGAAGTAATCGAATATGTTCTCAATAAAGGTGATATATGCCGTCTGGGCCTTGTTAATGAAGGGCTCGCATATATTGTTCCTATGAATTTTGGATATAAGGGCGGATATATTTATTTTCACTCTGCAAGTGAAGGGACAAAGATTGATATTCTTAAACAGAATCCGAAAGTATCTTTTGAGATTGATATAGATCACAGGATTGTAGAAGGTGATTCTGCATGTAATTGGAGTGCTTCATATCTATCTATCATAGGCAATGGAGTTGTAGAGTTTATTGATGATGCGGTTGCAAAAAAGAATGCACTAAATGTGATCATGGGGAAATATTCTGAAAGAAAGGATTGGGAATTCCCAGGGGAAGTTGTTGACAAGACCTCAATATTCAGACTTTTTATAAAAGAGATATCCTGTAAGGGATCAAAATAATACATTAAAAACGGAGGAATAAAATGACTGAAGCTTCTGTAAGGGCTCTGGATGGTTTAAGAGATCTTTCAATGTTAAAGTGGTATGTAATTCCGCTTCTGGCGATCGTTTTCTATATTTATGTAAAGGAGATAAAAGATGCAAGATCGAGCGGCAACTGGAATGCGGTTTTTGCAGGATTAACAGTTTTCGGAATAGATTTTTTCAATGAGACCTGGAATGGATGGGTGCTTGCTTTAACAGGGAAATCAGCTTTCTGGACT
>JAGLQR010000019.1 GCA_023136725.1 Candidatus Aminicenantota bacterium | reverse complement strand
CCTTCAGTGCAACTTTACGGTCAGAAATCCTGTCTATGGCAGAAAAGATCCTGGCCATACCTCCACGGCCTATCTCTTTCTTAATATGATAACCTGGTATTTCCGGAATTGCATTCATGAATAAGGTCCTTGTAAAATGAACTTATTCATTTATAACATAACCGGTATATATATCCAATATTTTAGAGAAAAAACGAACTTAAATACTCTTATTTCAGCTTTCTTTATCCCTCTTTTTACTGAAATCAAATGCATTATTCAATATTGAAGTTATACTTGCTAAATCAGTAAGATTAGCAGGTATGATCATTGAGTTAGTCTCTTTTGCCAGAGATTTGAAAGATTCAATCCAATCTAACGCAATTCTCATACTTACAGCATCTTTTCCGCCTTCCTGATTCATTGCATGTGATATTTCTCTGATCCCTTCAGCTGTTGCACGGGCAACTTCTAGTATCGCCGCCGCTTCCCCTTTGGCTTCATTTTCCCTCTTTATCCTTTCACCCTCAGAATTCTCGACCATCTCCTGCCTCACACCCTGTGCCCTGTTGATCCTCGCAATTTTGTCACCTTCTGAAATTGCGATCTGCTCCCTTTTTTCCCTTTCGGCACGCATCTGCTTTTCCATGGCATCCCGTATCGTCTGAGGTGTATCTATATTCTTGATCTCGTATCTTGTTACTTTTATCCCCCACGGATCGGAGGCTTCATCAACAGCTTGTACTATCTGGGTATTGATATTATCTCTCGATTCAAAAGTAACATCGAGTTCGATCCTTCCGATTTCAGAACGCATAGTTGTCTGAGCAAGCTGTACAATAGCATACCTGAAGTCTTTGATACCATAACTTGCTTTTACAGGATCAACGACCCTGATATAAAGAACCCCGTCTATTTCCACGGAAATATTATCTTTTGTTATACAACTTTGTGGCGGGACATCTATAGCAACTTCTTTAAGACTGTGCTTATAAGCGACTTTATCTATGAAAGGGATAAGAAGATGAAATCCGGGTCCAAGCGTACCTGCATATTTCCCTAGGCGTTCGATGATAAATGCCCATTGATTAGGAATAATTCTAGCCGTTTTAAATATAGTTACGATAACAAGAAATGCTAATATTCCAAAAATTATTTCCATTATGAATCCTCCTTTTTAATTTTTTTAACAATTAATGTTAAATTTTCACTTCCAATGATCTCAACACTTTCTCCGGGTGGAATGGACTTTTCTGATTTAGCACTCCATATCGTACCCTGATATTTAACCTTTCCTCCAATTTCACCATGCTGAATATATTCGACAACCGGAACAAACCTTCCAATCTCAATATTAAAATTCTCACTTCCACTTTCAATCGCCATTTTACCTGTAAATATTTTTTTCATATATCTTCTCAACAATACCAGTAAGAGGATAGAAGTTAATGTAAATGTCAGCAATTGAAGTGGTAATGAGAATATGTCCCCGATAAAATAAGTAAACAATGCAGTTAAAAGTGCTCCGGCACCGAAAAAAATAATTACAAGTCCCGGAATAAAAAATTCAATAAATATTAATACAATCCCTGTGATTGCCCATATCATATCATTTCCCATGATAACCTCCGTTCATTAATAACTAACTATATATCATAAAGTTTAATACTAAGATCAATATACTATTTTAGTTTTTTTTGCAGCAGATTAAAACTTTTAATAATGTAATCAATTGAAAAACCCAAATCTGTTGCATTCTTCAAATATTCATCAGTAATAGATTTGAATAATTCCATATCTCTCTGATTTTCTTCTCTAAAAGTTCTTTTAACAAAATATCCCTGCCCGGGTCGTGAATACAAGTACCCCTCTTTATCTAGCTGATAATAAACTTTAACTATTGTATTGAAATTTACTTTTAAAAGCCTTGCAAATTCCCGTATAGGGATAAGCTTATCATCAGGAAGTAAAATTCCTGAAACTATTTTCAGCTTAATCCCCCTTTTTATCTGTTCATATAGCGGAACAGGAGAATCTGCTTCGATAGAAAATTCTGTTTTCATTTTTAATTTAATTTCTCCGTACTATTATAATAGTACAATATAACGGTAAAATCAACTACATCAATTAGAAATCAACCGATTTATATGATATAATTTATTTACGGAGAAACCACTTTTTATAAGAGTTTAATATGGAAAATTTTAAAAAATACTTTGAAAGATACCGTGCATTTGTAGGCATTTTAAGTTTATTTATTGTACTTTATTTTGCTAAACCGAATGCGAAATCAATTGCTATTGGATTTTTTTTTATAATGCTCGGGACTTTTTTCCGTGCATGGGCTTCAGGTTATATTAATAAAAATAATGAACTTGCCACAAATGGGCCTTATGCATTGTCCAGAAATCCACTCTACTTTGGAAACTTCATATTAGGTGTGGGAATTGCAATAGCTTCAAACCAATTATATTGTTATCTAATATTTGTAATATACTATTTCTTCTTCTTTCCGGCATTAATGGTTATGGAAAATAACAGAATGAAAAAGAAATTCGGCCCTAAGTATGACAAATGGGCAAAAGGACTAAACTCATTCTTCCCTTTGATCAAAAAGGTCAACTTCAGTGGATTTAATATTTCATACTACATGAAAAATAAAGAATATAAAGTTATTTATTTTTCTCTGTTTATAGTAATTGCTTTTATATTTAAAGCACTTTTTTATTTCAAAAAAGTTTAATATCAAAATTCGGAAAATTTAATTCAAACTAACTTATTCTGCTGCTTTTTCCAGAAGTTCATTCCCCTTCTCTTCAGATTTAAGACCCTGATATAAGGGATATCCGGTACCTGCAGGGATGAGCCTCCCCATTGTTACATTTTCTTTGATACCGAGAAGCCTGTCAACCTTTCCTTCAATTGCAGCTTCGGTTAGTATTTTCGTAGTTTCCTGGAATGCAGCCGCTGAAATAAAACTTTCATAAGCTAAAGCAGCTCGGGAGATCGGCAGTAAATGTGGCTTTGCCTGCGCTGGTTTTCCGCCTTTAGCAACAACTTTCTCATTTTCCTGAGCAAATTTCCACTTCTCAATTATCTGATCAGTAATGAACTTTGTATTACCAATTTCTTCTATACGGCGCCATTTTATCATCTGCCTTACAATTATTTCAATATGCTTATCATTGATCGAAACACCCTGAAGTCTGTAAACTTCCTGAACTTCTTTTATAAGATATTCTGCAAGTTTTATTTCTCCAAGAACAGTTAGTATATCAATCGGGTCAAGTGGGCCATCCATTAAAGGTGTTCCTGCCTGGATTTTATCTCCATCACCTACAATAATGTAAGATCCTCTTGGAATATTATGCTCATCAGGTTTAACATTTTGATCATCAGGAATAATTGTCAGTTTCCTGGACCCCTTTAAGAGTTTCCCATATTGAACTGTACCATCAATCTGCGCCATTTTTGCCGGTGCCTTAGGTTTTCTTGCCTCGAAAAGCTCTGTGATTCTGGGTAGTCCACCTGTAATATCCTTTGTCTTCGCAGATTCTGATGGAATCTTTGCAAGGATTCCACCTGCACTAACCTCATCTCCATCTTTAACAGTCAAATGTGCATTTACAGGTAGGAGAAATTTTCTAATGATCTTATTTGTCTTTTTATCTCTTACAATTATTTGGGGCTGAAGTTCATCCCTGAGTTTTTCATTACTGATATCGATAACAATTGGTGTGATCATACCGGTTGTTTCATCTCTCTCATTAACAAAAGATATATTTTCCTCAAGATCTTTCATCTCCACAATCCCGCTTTCTCTTGTAAGTATTGCATTTACAAAAGGGTCCCATTGCATTAACAGATCACCTTTTTTAACAACACTGCCATTTTTTACCAATATCACAGATCCATAAGCTACAGGATAAATTGCCTTCTCTCTCTTTTTAGCATCCTGAATCTGAATAGTTCCGGTTCTGTTCATTGCAATCATTTCTTTATCTTTATTTTCAATTACTTCCAGATCTGTGTATACTATCTTCCCATCATAAGTGGCACTAACTCTGGTCTGGCTTTCGGTTCCGGAGGCAACTCCTCCGATATGGAAAGTTCTCATTGTTAATTGTGTTCCCGGTTCACCGATCGACTGTGCAGCAATAATTCCTACAGCTTCTCCCAGATTTATCAATTTCCCGTTAGAAAGATTTCTACCGTAACATCTCCGGCATACACCAGCTTCAGTTTCACATGCTATAACAGATCTGATCTTAACCTTAAGAATACCATGATCAATTATTTCCCTGGCTGAATATTCATCTATCATATCATTATTTTTTACAAGTATTTTTTTAGGGTCATCCGGAGACAAAACATCTTCAGCAGCAAATCTGCCAATAATCCTTTCTATAAAAGGTTCTATTTCTTTTCCATTCTCAATAATTGCAGAAACTTCCAGTCCGTTAATTGTACCGCAATCATTTTGTTTAACAATTACTTCAATTGCCGCATCAACCAGCTTTCTTGTAAGATAACCTGCATCAGCTGTTTTCAAAGCGGTATCAGCTAATCCTTTTCGGGCTCCATGAGTTGAGATAAAGTATTGAAGAACTGATAAACCTTCCTTAAAATTTGCAGTGATCGGAGTTTCCAGTATTTCTCCTGAAGGCTTTGCCATCAACCCTCTCATTCCGGCAAGCTGTTTTAACTGGTCCTGACTACCTCTCGCGCCTGAATCAGACATAACAAAAAGTGGATTTATACTATCTCCTTCATAACTTATTTTCTTCATATTATCAAACATCTTTTCTCTGATTTTATCTGTGGCTTTACTCCACTTATCGATAATTGTATTATGCCTTTCTCCAGCAGTTAGAAGTCCTTTTGCGTATTTCTGCTCTATTTTTTCTAACTCAGCATTAGTATCCTTAATTATTTTCTCTTTTTCAGGTGGAACTACCAGGTCTGAAATACCAATTGTAAATCCTGCACGTGTTGCATATTCAAATCCGGCCTCTTTAAGCTTATCAAGAGTCTCAACCGTGGGATTAAATCCCTGAACAAGGTAGATAAATGATACAATATTCTGAATTCCTTTTTTCTTTAACAATCCATTTACAAAGGGGGTTGCTTCCGGAAGTAGACGGTTAAAAATAATTCTTCCCGGAGTGGTTACAAGAAGGCGATTTTCTCCCTGCTTGATCTCTGTTTCAGGACAATTTGCAACATCCTGATCATCAAGTGGATAAGAATCCAGATTTCTCAATTTCCCTATATATTTTACTCTTATCTTTGCATTTATATCTATAATTTTATTCTCAAGAGCCATTAAAACTTCTTTTTCAGAACTGAATATCATATTCTCGCCCTTAAGTCCTTTTTTGTAAAAAGTAAGATAGTAGAAACCGAGAATCATATCCTGAGTAGGAACGGCTAAGGGTTTACCATTTGCAGGATTGAGGATATTATTGGTTGACAGCATAAGAAGTTTTGCCTCTGCTTGTGCTTCAAGAGACAGAGGAACATGAACTGCCATCTGGTCCCCATCAAAATCTGCATTGAATGCAGGACATACCATTGGATGCAGAGTAATTGCATTTCCCTCAACAAGATGCGGTTTAAATGCTTGAATACCCAATCTATGAAGAGTCGGAGCTCTGTTCAGGAGAACAGTATGTTCTTTAATTACTTCATCAAGAGCATCCCATACTTCTGTTCTGTTTTCTTCGACCCATGTTCTTGCAACCCTTAAAGTTGTTACAACACCTTTTTTCTCAAGTTTATTATAAATAAACGGCTTGAACAGCTCGATCGCCATTTTTTTAGGAAGTCCGCATTCTTCCAATTTCAATTTAGGATCAACTACGATAACTGATCTTCCTGAATAATCAACCCTTTTTCCAAGAAGGTTCTGCCTGAATCTTCCCTGTTTCCCCTTAAGGGAATCAGAAAGAGATTTAAGAGGTCTTTTCTGAGAACTCATATAACTCTTATTTCGTTTCTGGTTATCAAATAATGCATCAACAGATTCCTGCAACATCCTTTTCTCATTTTTGATAATAAGTTCAGGAGCTTTCAGATCAAGCAATTTTTTTAATCTGTTATTTCTGTTGATGACACGCCTGTAAAGATCGTTAAGATCAGAAGAAGCAAATCTTCCTCCATCAAGTCTAACGAGAGGTCTCAGGTCTGGCGGAAGTACCGGAACTATGTCAAGTATCATCCATTCAGGCCTGTTACCGGAATTAAAAAAATCTTCTGTAAGTTTCAGCCGTCTTGCCATAATTTTCTTTTTCTGAATAGATTTCTCAACACTAAGTCTTGATTTAAGATCTGTAACTTCCTTTTGCAGATCTATATTTTTTAAAAGTTCGTAAACAACTTCTGCACCAATCCCAGCTTTAAATGAATCAGAACCGTATTTCTCAACAAGATCCATATATTCTTCTTCAGTGAGTACCTGCTTCTCTTTAAGATTTGGTGCCTGTCCGGGATCTGTAACAATGTAATTCTCAAAATAAACTATATTTTCAAGGGCTTTTCCGGTAATTTCAAGTAATACAGCAATTCTTGAAGGTACTCCTTTAAAAAACCAGATATGGGCAACCTTGGAATTAAGCTCAATATGCCCCATCCTTTCTCTTCTTACTGAAGAAAGTGTTACTTCAACACCGCATTTTTCACAAATAATTCCACGGTATTTCAATCCTTTATATTTTCCACAAAGGCAGCTGAAATCCTGCGTAGGTCCGAATATTTTTGCACAGAAAAGGCCATCTCTTTCTGGCTTAAAAGTTCTATAATTTATTGTTTCAGGTTTTGTAACTTCACCTGATGACCATCCCTTTATTGTATCAGGAGAAGAGATGCTTATTCTTACCTTATCGTAATCCATAACATTTACTTCAGGTTTATCTTTTCTAATCCTTTGCATTATTATTCCTCTCCTTTAAGAAATGTTGGCAATATTTTCAGCAACCTTTTCCTCATCACTCCCTTTTTCCTTCTTGATCAATTCCATATTGAGAGTGAGACTCTTCAATTCCTTTATAAGGACATTGAAAGACTCCGGGATACCAGGTTTAAATTCCATTGTTCCCTTAACAATCGCTGAGTATATATCATTTCTACCGCTTATATTATCGGATTTTATTGTTAATATTTCCTGTAACAAGTAAGCTGCACCATAGGCTTCGAAAGCCCATACTTCCATTTCACCAACCCTCTGTCCACCGAATTGTGCTTTTCCGCCCAGAGGCTGCTGTGTGATCAGTGAATATGGTCCCGTTGATCTTGCATGGATCTTGTCATCCACCATATGTTCCAGTTTCATAATATACATATATCCAACGGTTATCTTGTTTTGGAAAGATTCTCCTGTAATTCCATCGTAGAGAACAACTTTCCCATCTGCCGGGAGTCCGGCTTCAGACATATAACTCTCTATTTCTTCTTCTGTTGCACCATCAAAAACCGGTGTTTCAAAATGCTTCCCAAGTTTTTTACCGGCCCAGCCGAGGATCAACTCCAGAATCTGTCCGACATTCATCCTTGAAGGGACACCCAGAGGATTCAGTATAATATTGACCGGAGTCCCATCTTCCAGGAAAGGCATATCCTCTTCAGGAAGGATCCTTGCAACAACACCCTTGTTTCCGTGCCTTCCGGCCATTTTGTCGCCAACAGAAACTGATCGGTTAACCGCAATAAATACCTTAACAACCTTAATAATTCCAGGTGCGAAATCATCACCCTTCTTTATCATTTCGATCTTTTCAAGTTTTTCCCTCTTTAGTGCATCTATATATAACCTGGTTTTCGATTCAATCTCTTTAATTTTTTCTATTTCCTTATCAGCAACTCCTTTTTTTAATAAAGATATAACATCTTCGTTAAGATCAGCAAGAAGCTTTTCAGGAATAACACTCCCCTTTTTTAACTTCTCTGATCCAATAGTAGTATTCTTTTTAAGAGTTTTTCCGGATAAAGCAAGCCTGATCTTTTCAAATTTATGAGACTGGAGAATTTTCGTTTCATTATTTTCATATCTTTCCAGTTTCTTGATCTCAAGGTCATCAATTTCCAGTGATCTGGCACCCTTATCAACTCCTCTTCGTGTAAATATTTTAACATCAATTACAGTTCCTTCAACTCCCGGCGGACAATACAATGATGTATCTTTTATATCAGAGGCCTGTTCTCCGAATATTGCTTTCAAAAGCTTTTCTTCAGGAGTCAGCTGAGTTTCACCCTTAGGTGACACTTTCCCGACCAGGATTTCGCCCTGTTTTACCTTTGCACCAATTCTTACGATCCCGTTCTCATCAAGATTTTTCAAACTGGATTCTGAAACACCGGGGATATCGGGTGTGATCTCTTCTTTCCCAAGTTTTGTTTCTCTTGCTTCTATCGATTCTTCAACAATATATATTGAGTTGAACACAGAATTTTTAACAAGTTTTTCACTCAGGATAATCGCATCTTCATAGTTATAACCACGCCATGGGAGGAATGCACAAAGTACGTTCCGGCCCAATGCAAGCTCACCCTGATCAGTTCCAGGGCCGTCACACAAAACCTGTCCATCTTCAACCTTGTCGCCAGCTTTAACAAGAGGTCTTTGATTTATAAGAGTATTTTGATTTGATCTTCTGAATTTCTTTAACTCATAAAGATCCGCGGAAATATCAGATGCAGATCCTTTATTATCATTTCCGTCAACTTTGACAATTATTCTTTCCGCGTCAGAATTCATTACTATTCCAGATCTTTTACATACGACGACGCTGCCTGCATCCTTTGCCAGTTTATATTCCATTCCAGTTCCTACAATCGGAGCTTTAGGTGATACCAGTGGAACAGCCTGACGCTGCATGTTTGAACCCATCAGAGCCCTGTTTGCATCATCATGAGAAAGAAACGGTATAAGGGATGCTGAAACAGAAACTATCTGTTTCGGTGAGATATCGATATAATTTAATTCTGAAGGGTCACAAAGCATAGTTTCATTTCCCTTTCTGGAATTAATTCGCTTAGAAAGAAAATCCCCATTTTTATCAAATTTTGCATTTGCCTGAGCAATTACAAATCCTTCTTCTTCCCATGCTGTTAAATAAAAGGGATGATAGATAAATATCGGTAATTCTTTTTTACCTTTTTTTAACTTAGCAATCTGAGACTCGAGTTCATTCTCTTCAACAATATCGTTAAGAGAATAATCTGAAGCTCCGGGATGGAGAATTTTAAAATGGTCAGTTACTTTTCCATTAATAATCTTCCTCAAAGGTGTCTCTATAAAACCATAATCGTTAACCCTTGCATAAGTAGTAAACGATGAAATAAGTCCGATATTAGGCCCTTCAGGAGTCTCAATAGGACATACCCTTCCGTAATGTGACGAATGAACATCTCTTACTTCAAAACCAGCTCTTTCTCTGTTTAGCCCTCCGGGACCCAAAGCTGATATTCTCCGCTTGTGAGTGGTCTCGGCAAGAGGATTTGTCTGGTCCATAAATTGCGAAAGCTGTGATGTTCCGAAAAATTCTTTGATTGCAGCAAATACCGGTTTGGTGTTGATCAGTTCTCTTGGAAGTAGAACTGAAATATCTTCTGCATTTGTAATTCTTTCTTTTATTATCTTTTCAAGTCTTAAAAGTCCTATCCTGAATGCATTCTCAACGAGTTCACCGACACCTCTTATTCTTCTGTTTGCAAGGTGATCTATATCATCTACAGACATTTTTTGCGATCTGTCATATTTGAGTCTTAAATAATATTTAAGAATATCTACAACATCGTCGAGTGTAAGGACAAAAGTATCCTGCTTATTATTCTCTTTGAGACCAAGCTTAATATTCAGCTTGAGCCTGCCAACTGAAGAAAGGTCATAACGTCTTGCATCGTATAACATATTTTCAAAGAATTTCTTTGAACCTTCCAATGTCACCGGCTCACCGGGTCTTAGCTTTTTAAAAATTTCTATAAAAGCATCACTTTGATTTTTTGGAACTCTGTCCTCAATGTCATCTTCAGACTGAATAACAACCTTTTCCGTAAGTTCTATGTCCTTCTTTTTCTTATCCTTTCTCAAAGTATGAGCAATTATCGGGCCGAATTCCTCTTCTTCACTTTCAGGAAAGAAGACAGAAAACGTTCTGTCCGATTTTCTAAGTTTTTTAATTTGAGTTGTAGTAATAAGTTCATTACTTCTTAAAATCTCTTCAAGATCAACTGCAGAGTACATATCTTCGATCAATTCGACATCGACCGGAACATATTCAACTCCGGCCTTTTCCATATCTGTGATGTGTTTGATCATTAACTTTGTACCGGTATCAAGTAGTTTTTTCCCTTTTGCATCTACAACAGGTGCTGTAAGTTTGTTATCTTTCAGGAATCTGGAATTCTTCATATAGAAGATTCCATCCTCCACTTTCATAGGTACTACAGAGTAAAAACTTTTAATGATCTCGTAATCATCGCTGAGCCCCATAGCCTTAAGAAATGTTGTTACATTGATCCTTTTGGTTTTTTTATCCAACCTGATCTGAAGAAGGTGAAGTTTTTCCTCGATCTCGATCCATGCTCCCCTTGCAGGGATTATCTTTGCACTATACTCACCTCTCGATTTTCCCGGAAGGAAATAGACACCGGGAGATCTCTGCAATTGTGATACAACAGCTCTCTCGGTACCATTAATGATAAAGGTTCCCCTGTCCGTAATATATGGTACTTCGCCAAAAAATATTTCCTGCTCTTTAACATCTTTGATAACTTTTTCACCTTTTTTGTCTTCATCATAAAGAGCAAGTCTCAGTTTTACTTTCAAAGGGATCGAATAATCAAACCCTTTATCCAGGCAATCCTCAGGTGAGTACTTCATCTTCAGCCTGACTCTGTCTCCACATTTTTCACATGTTTTATGCTCAACAGTCCCCTTGCTGAGGCATTCCGGACAAATCGAATCAGCACCTGCTTTTACATTTGACTTCAAAACCGAACCGCATTTATTACAGAAAGGCTTAGAAAGATCTTCACCTTCAAGATTTCCACACTTGCAGGAAAAATCCCCAAGTGAATACGATTCATAATCGATGATAGCAGTTTCTTTAAAATCCGATATCGGAAAGATAGATTTAAACGCCCCTTCAATACCAATATTTCTTCTTTTCTCTGGAAGTTCATCTATTTGCAAAAAAGTGTTATACGATTTTATCTGAACGTCCAGAAGGTTTGGTATCTCAATAGGGGACTTAATTTTTGAGAAACTTATTCTATTGATATACTTATTATTTTTTGGCATACTTATCCTTTAAAATTATTTTTTACAGACTTCCGGGTTTGATGCATCTACTTTATTTCTATCTCTGCCCCTACTTCTTCAAATTTCTTCTTAATCTCGTCTGCTTCTTCTTTGGAAACCCCTTTCTTAATCTCACCGGGAGCTTTGTCTACAACCTCTTTTGCCTCTTTTAAACCTAAATCAGTAACTTCTCTTACAGCTTTGATAACATTTATCTTTTTCACGCCAACACTCTTGAGAATGATATCGAAATCTGTCTTTTCTTCAGCCTGAGCTTCTGCTGCTGCTGGAGCTGCTGCGCCGGCAACTGGCATTGCTGCCATTTCTGCTTTAATTCCGTATCTTTCCTCAAATTCTTTGATATAGTCAGCAAGATCAAGTACAGTTAACTTGTCCAGATGTTTAAAGAAGTCCTCTTTTTTCATTTCAGCCATTGTTCACTTCCTCCTTTTCCTTTTTATCTTTTAAATTTTGCATTAAAATCAGCATATTTTTTAATGGTGATGATAAAGTCATCCCCATTTTCTTCAATGGATATACAATTGATAAAACAAGTTGGGCCATTAGCTGGTCCTTACCCGGCAGTTTTGCCAAGCTCTTTATTTCACTTTCATCCAAAAACTTATCATCAATAAAACCAAATTTTATCTTGATTTTCTTTGATTCTTTTTCGAATTCCGATAATATTTTTGCAACTTCGACTATTTTCTCATCTGAGTAGGCAACTGCAGTAGGACCACTGAACAGATCCCTCCCGAACTCTTTGTTTTCCTTCTCAATATACTTTAATATCAACCTGTTTTTTATTACTTTGAACCCTGAATCAATTTTCTTGATTTTCCCCCTGAGGTCTTGCATCTCAGGTACGTTCAACCCACGGAAATCAATGAAATAAACACCTGAATTACCGAATATTGCACCGATCTCATCTACTTTCTTTTTGTTTTGCTCTAATATTTTATTAGTCGGCATAAGTCTCTCCTAATTCTTTTCAAACTGCTGAATATCAAGTTTTACAGAAGGGCTCATTGTCGAACTAATAAAAACAGATTCCACATATTTCCCTTTCAAGCTTACAGGCCTTGCCTTGAGCACTGCTGTTAATAATTCAGTTGTATTTTCTACCAGCTGGGCAGAATCAAAAGAAATCCTACCAAGGCCTGTATTGATTATTCCTGTCTTATCCACTCTATACTCAATTCTTCCCTTTTTAATTTCTGTGACTGCCTCTTTTATGTTAAAAGTAACGGTACCTGCTTTCGGGCTCGGCATCAATCCCTTCGGACCGAGAACTTTCCCAAGCCTTCCAAGCTTACCCATCATATCGGGAGTTGCAACCAATACATCAAAATCTGTCCAACTCTCTTTCTGGATCTTTTCAGCCATCTCTTCTCCGCCAAAAAAATCAGCACCCGCCTCTTCAGCCTCTTTCTGTTTTTCACCTGAAGCAATAACCAGAACACTTTTTGCTTTCCCGGTTCCGTGTGGGAGTACGATCGTACCTCTGACCATCTGTTCAGGATATTTCGGATCCACATTCAGTCTGATTGCAATATCCACCGACTCATTGAACTTTTGGGACTTAAAACCTTTCAATAATTCAATCGCTTCCTCAACTGTATACAATTTATCCTCTACAGAGTTCTTTTTCTCTCTATAATTTTTCCCCTGCTTGCTCATCCTTTTACCTCCAGGCCCATACTTCTGGCAGATCCTTCAATAATAAGTGCAGCCTGAGAAATATCATCAGTATTGAGGTCTTCCAATTTAATTGCAGCAATCTCTTCGATCTGCTTCCTTGTTACTTTACCGACTTTTGTTTTATTCGGTTCTCCTGAACCCTTCATAATGCCTGCCGCTTTTTTTAATAAGTATGAAGCAGGTGGAGTTTTTAATATTAAAGTAAAAGTTTTGTCAGGATGGACCAGCACTTCTGCCGGAACGATCATTCCATCTTCCATTTTAGCAGTAGCTTTATTAAACTGGTTTACAAACTCCATTATATTAAGCTGATGCTGACTCAGAGC
>JAGLQR010000189.1 GCA_023136725.1 Candidatus Aminicenantota bacterium | reverse complement strand
GCATTGGTCAGAATACCTGATATCTGGAGTAACTCAAACAGAATAAAACTTATGAACGCAGAGGTAGAAAAGATCATCCCTAATCGTCCGGCACTCGTTAAAGAGATACCTTTGATGAAAATTTTATATTTTTCAAACATTATTCTGTTTTATTTTAGTTCTTTTTTTTAAAAAGCTCTTTATAAATTTTCTGTAACTCTCCACTTTTGATCTGTTTCTTAATTTGATCAGTCGGCTCATTTAACCATTTATGCATTGGTGTTTTCAGGAGTTTGTCCAGGTATGAATCAAGCTCTGCATTCTTGAATTTCCTTGCTTCAGGGATCAATTTAAAGTAGAAGTGTTGTGCGACCTCATATATCCCATGCCACCAGGTATAATCAGGTGCCATCATTGCCGCTCCATGACGTGCCCTTCTGCCTTCATGATGCCAGATCTCCCAATAGATCCATTCTATCTTATTGCTGAAAGCAGCTTTGTTTTTAAGCAGTTTATTCTTCTTGACTATAGCCATTATTTGTCCGGCAGGTTTTGCGAATTTTTCATTGTAGAGTTCAACCAGAGCATCATATTGGTAATAATGGCCGTCTACAAAAGTTTTCCCATGACAATTAGTACATACATCCACCATGTTTTTTTTCCGCTGCTGCCAATTTTCCAGCCGCTTTGAAACCTTGGGGCGCAAGGTCCATGTAATCCTGTCCCCAACATCGTGGGTTACTTTCTGCTTGGATGTTGCTGACATATGGCATGTAGCACAGGTAGGGGCGAGGAAATAATCTTCACCTACTACCCATTTATCAGAATCAAGATTCATTTTTGAAACGTTGGTAAAATATGCGTTACCATGTTTTGATTCCTCATAAATCTCTTTCTGAGGATGATCAGGACCAAGATGACACTTTCCACAGGCTTCAGGCTGACGTGCCTGTGCCTTAGTGAAATTATGACGAGTATGACAAGCAGTGCAGGATCCTTTACTTCCATCCGGATTCAGGCGGCCTATTCCCGAGTTCGGCCAGCTTTCTATTGAAAGTTTGTTTGGCGATTTCGGATCAATTATAATTTTTGAACCGTGACAGCTTTCGCAACCTGCAATTGCTACAGGATCTCCTCCGGCTGCATGAGCGAGATATGCATCTGCAGATTCGAGGATCATTCCTGCTTTTGCATGATAGGATTTATCAACTTCTTCCATCTCTTTTTTATGACATCTTCCACAATCTTTTGGAGTTACAAGGGTCGCTATCAATATATCATAATGAATATATCCGTCAGCATCACCTTTTTCGGCACGATGACAGTCAATACAGGTGACATTGTGCATCCCGTGAGCAGAGCTGAACCATTGACGGTAAAGTCCCGGTGATTTCTCCTTGTGACAGGTCATACATTTCCCTGCCAGTGTGTCCTTACTTGGGATTGCAGAAAAAGAAAGACTGACAATAAACATAATAATAATTCCAACTAAAAATATTCGTTTCATATCCCCTCCGGATAAATCTATTTAAATTTAAATTCAAAGAACTTTGGGAGTACATCACCCCTATATAATTTACATTTGTAACAATTAATAAAATAATAGTCAATGAAATCATATGACAATTTTTCAGTAATGTGTGAAAAATAATTTTATAACTTTTAAAATATTTGAGATAAATTTAATACATTTTTATATATAGAGCAGGAGGAACAATGAAAAGATATATCGTTAGTATTAGTTTTTTTGTTTTTATCATCTTTATTACGGGAAGTATGATCTATGGCCAGTCCGCAGATCTTAAGATCAGGATAAAATGTCCGGGGAAGGCTATAGCTGGACAAAACTTGAAAGAATCCATTAAAGTGTTTGTTACAAATAGAGGAAAAACAGCTGCGAGGGAATTTTCGGTAGATCTGATCATTTCCAAAAATGCCAGTGCGCCAATGAAATTTGCTGTATATTCAGCATCTTTCAAGGAGGATGCACTGCTTCTCGGGGGAAGGGAGTTTGTCAAATATCTGGGCCCCGGTCAGACAAAAGCAGTAAAACTTAACGGGAATAACAGGATCCCGGGTAATACTCCGACAGGATTATATTTTCTGGGTGCGATCGTGGATCCGGGGAAATCCGTACCTGAATTTAATGAGAAAAACAATATGGATTTCTGCAGGATTAAGATCAAGGGTGGGGGACTGGCAGCTGTATCGGAATATGATATCGATATAACTGATGTCTATCTTGATAACAAATGCAGGATCTGGATCAAACATACCAATAATGGAACAAAAAAAATTGATAAAGTATTCAGGGAAAAAGTATGGGTTAACGGTATCCTTAAAACTAATGATACGGAACACATTGTATTGGAGCCCGGGACATGGACTGCTCATGGAGTAGGAGCTGATCCCGGTGTTATCGTCAGTGGTGAAGCCATTATAAAGGCTCAGGTCGATGTAGATAATGCTCTTGTGGAATTCAATGAAGCTAATAATACAAAAGTCAGGAAAGTCAAATGTAAAAAACTGATAAAACCTTTAAGTACTGTCCAATTGAATAGAGCGGTTCTAAGGCCTCAATTAGTTAAAAGAGATTGTCCCGACCCGGCAGCTTACAAAATAGACTTTGAATTATTGCAGCAAACTGCAACTTTTACCGGAAGAGTAAAAATAACAGGAGTTGTAAAGAATGTCGGATTAAAAGAGTTTAAAGGCGGGGGAGGGATGGCATATCTCTATGAAGGTTCTTCATTAAGAAAAACAAAGGTGTTCAGTAATCTTCTGCCGGGAGAGACCCTATCATTGAGCTATATCAGGACATGGTATGCAGCATCACCTAGTGAAGGAGAGTTCCCTCCTACATATAAGCTTGTGATCCTATACGACATTGATATTCTTAAGGACGGAAACAAAGATAATGATGACTGTACTCTTAATAATAACAAACTGGAACGGAGCGGAAAGGGGATAAATGAATTGTTAAGATAGGGAATTTAAGGATCAAGTACTTTATATTAAAGACCGGGCAGATTTAAAGACTTTCTTTAATTCGGGGATTAAAATACTTATCAGGAAGCCCATTATACCGTCTTTTCTATTAACCAGGAGTCCCCACTGATAATTTTCCAGTAGTAGAACTAAGATCAAACGATTTTTTTTCAAATTTAATATATAGTAATCATCCAATTCAGGGAAACTGCATTGCTTAAGAGAGTTGTTTAAATATTCTGCTATACCACTAAAAATGGTCCTGGCCTTTGGATCAGAATTAAATCCGGCAACAATTTGCAGATCATCAGTATTCCACATTTCAGTGGCAATCAGCCCTTCACCCAGGTCATTTTTTAATTTTTCAACTGCATTATTGATTTTTGATATATCCAGATCTATTGTCCCCTTTACTCCTGATGTGAGAAATTTGTCAAAAATAAATTTCCAGTCACTCTCATTTATGTTACTATCAGTTTTATTACACTTACCATTTAATTCTATTTTCACATCTGATAATGTGAACAATTCCTCCACTGCTTTTTTCCCGCTTACGGTATCAAAGTCAGCATAAATAATTTGTCCGGTTTTTATACACAAGGATCCTTTATGTTTTCCTTTTATAATTGATATTTCGGATGAACGCTTTTCAGTAATAAATAATTTACATAAAGATAGTAAGTTTATTTTTTTTTCAAATGTACCATGATTTTTTATTGCAAAGCTTATTTTTTGTTCCAGTTCATTAAAATCGATCGGTTTTTTCAATATATCTGCTATTCCCAGATTTTTTATCTGATCTATGACATCTGTATCATCAACTGAAGTTATAACTAATACAGGAATGTTTATTTGATTTTCTTTCATATATGAAATTAATTGAATTCCGTCAAATTCCGGCATTAATAGATCTGTTATTAAGATATCAATTGAATTAGATTCTAATACTCCTAATCCCTCTACTCCGTTTGAAGCCAGGAGGATATTGTACTTTCCTGATTTAGCCAATTCATCTTTTATAATTTCCAGTATTACGGGATCATCATCCAGAATAAGAATATTTTTCATCCAATGATTTTAGTTTTTTTATTCGTACCTGTCAATTAAATCCAAACTGCTATCATTTTAGTTCTTGATGAAATTAGTTGACATTTTTATTTGAATTGAGTGTAATATAGGTGGGGCGGGAAATGAAACAATTTGAAGAAAATATTGAAAATACCAGAAACTCCAGAAGGAAATTCCAAACCGAGATGACATGCCGGTTTGATGATAATTTAACAGAGTTCCCGATTTGGGATATATCCAATAATGGTTTCTCTTTTTTATGCAATAATGA
>JAGLQR010000188.1 GCA_023136725.1 Candidatus Aminicenantota bacterium | reverse complement strand
TTGATACTTTTTTATTCCCCTCAATAACAATCCTTCTTATAACATCAGAAGAAAGCAGAAATGTAGATATAAAGATCAACAAAATTATTAATGATATTTTTCTCATAAAAGCCTCGCAAGCAATCGAATTTTATAACATATTTTGCCCATTAATTCAATAACACACTGCCACAGATCGTTTTGGCAGAGATGCAGATATGCTATATTAACTATGACTACCGATTTCAGATAACAGTTTCATAAAAAATGACAAATAGCAGACTGATTACTTTCCGGTGTTTTAATATCTTTCATTCTGTTCTAAAATTAAACAATTGAGGTGATATATGAACAAGGCGTTAAAGTATATATTGATAATGGCTGTTTCCGTTTTTTTACAAAGTTGTATCGATCTCGGAATCTACATATCTGATTTCCCATTGAGCTCTTCCGATACGGAGGCTGTAGATATCAGACTTATCGGGAATTGGGAAAAAATCTCAGAAAAAAATAAAGGGACGGGAATGGACACTCTTGAGTTTATTTTATTCAATGAAAACGAATATGTTGTGAGATCAGGGGAAGGAATGGACCACAACCTCGTCCGTGCTTTCATTACAAAAATTTCCGGAATATCATTTCTCAACTTTCAGGATTTATCAGAAACGAAACGACAATATGTGTTTTGCAAATATAGAATAAACGATGAAAAGGAATTGACCCTGAATTTCATTGCAGATACCATTTTCGACTCAGACAAACCGGAAACTTCAAAGAAACTCGGAAAATTTCTAAAAAAGAACCTTAAGAATCCCGAACTGTTCAATAAGGAAATGTCATTCACTTTTAAAAAGGTCAAGATACTATAGTATAATTGTCCTATGAAAATTATTTTACCTGTAATATTTATACTTATTTTTTCCCTTTCTGCTCATGCAGAGCCTGCTGAAAATTTCGGTTTAACCGGAATAGAGCAGAATACAATCAGGAATGGAGAACTTGTATACCGGAAAAAAGAGATAAAGGGGACACCATGGCCGGAAATTACGGTATTCGGGATAATAAAAGCCACTGCACTTGAGAGTACTGCAGTTTTCTATGCTTACCATGAACACAAGGAATTCCTCCCTGATCTTCTCAGTTCTGTACCCGTCAGGTATATATCTCCAACAGATCTGCATATAAAATTCGAGATGAAGGTTCCATGGCCATTAAGGAACAGCCGATATATTACAGGGAACAGATTCAGTACTTACGGAGACGGAGGATACAGAATTGAGTGGTATAATGTTACGAGTTCATCTTCAAAGGATACCAACGGAGCAGTAACATTCCTCCCTTATGAGCAAAGAACAATGTTCATCTACAGGACATTTATCCATCCGAAAAGCAAACTGGCAGGATTGTTCAAAAAAAGGATGTTAAAAGAAGTACTGATATCTGTTAGAGCAATAATTTCCAGAATTGAATCAGTGAAAAATAACAATAAAGAAAAAATGCCAGGGTATATCACCGCTGTAAACAGCTCTTTGAACGGGGAGTATATTTATAAAGGTATTCAGGGTGCAGGAGATTAATCCCGGCCTCTTCCAGATTGACTTTGCAATTTCGTTCTCCTATAATTATTGATCGAAAAGATCGGGAGTTGACCACTATGAGAACAGTTTTGATTACCGGCGGAGCGGGATTTCTTGGATCCCACCTTACAGACAAATTCCTTATCGAAGGCTGGAATGTCATAGTACTCGACAATCTTATTACAGGCTCAATAGATAATATCAGCCATTTGATCGGAAAAGAAAATTTTAAGTTTATTAAATATGATGTTACCGATTACCTTTTCTTTGAAGAGGATATAGATCTTATTCTCCACTTCGCCTGCCCTGCTTCTCCAGTTGACTATTTTCAGCACCCGATTCATACAATGAAAGTTGATTCTCTCGGTACACTGAACACATTGGGCCTTGCAAGAAATAAAAATGCCCGCTATGTATTTGCATCCACTTCGGAAATCTATGGAAGCCCTCAGGTTCATCCTCAGACAGAAGATTATTGGGGTAATGTAAATCCGGTAGGTGTCAGATCTGTGTATGATGAAGCAAAAAGATTTTCCGAGGCCATGTGTATGGCCTATTACAGAGAACACGGAATTGATATAAGGATATCAAGGATCTTCAACACTTACGGGACAAGAATGAAACTAACTGACGGTAGGGTTATCCCGACATTCATTTCCCAGGCCCTGTCCGGAAAAGATATCACAATATTCGGGAACGGATCTCACACCAGGAGCTTTTGTTATGTAGATGACCTTACAAAGGGGATCTATGACCTGTCCGATAAAAATGGACTAAAAGGAAGTGTGTTGAATCTTGGTAACCCGGATGAGTTTACGATCAAATCCCTTGCAGAGATAATAATTTCACTTACAGGTTCAGGATCAAAAATAGTATATAAGGATATCCCTGAAGATGATCCTCCGATAAGAAAGCCGGATATTTCTAAAGCAAAAGAGCTTCTGGGATTTTCATCGGTAACAACTCTGGAGGAGGGACTGAAAAAAATCATCCCATGGTTCCAGAAGAGGCTGGATGGATAAACACCTGTTCGGCCCGGTTCCTTCGAGAAGACTTGGTATCTCCCTCGGTATCGATATAATCCCCTTCAAGACCTGCACTCTTGATTGCCTCTATTGCGAATGCGGAAGAACTACTGACCATACAGCGGAGAGGAGATCTTTTTTTTCAACAAAAGACCTCATGTCAGAGTTTAATGAATTTCTTAAAACTGGTGATTATCTTGATTACATAACCTTTTCCGGCTCAGGAGAACCTACTCTTAATTCGGATATCGGACACCTGATAAAAGAGATAAAAGAAATGACCCGGACACCGGTTGCCGTTATCACAAACGGGACACTCCTTCATCTCCCCGAAGTTCAGAAAGATCTTCTGAGTTCTGATCTTATCCTCCCCTCTCTTGATGCAGTTTCAGAAGATGTGTTCAGGAAGATCAACAAGCCTGCACCGGGAATAACAGCAGAGAAAGTAATAAACGGTTTGAAAAGTTTCAGCAGGGAATATAAAGGTGAGATATGGCTTGAAGTTTTTATTTCCAGAGGGAGCAATGATTCAGAAGAGGAACTTGAGAAGATCCGGGAAGTAATAGAACAGATCATGCCGTCAAAAGTACAACTGAATTCTCTGGACAGGCCTCCGGCATACAGTGAAGCTGAACCTGCGGGACACGATCTTCTTGAAATGATAGTAAAAAAATGGACCGGGCTGCCGGTTGAGATCATTACAAGAGTTAAAAGTAGAGAAGAAATCCCCTCGTTTTCAAAAAATCTTGAGAGTAATATCCTTAATACAATAGTCAGGCGCCCGCTTACTATAGAAGATTTGATCATTCTTACCGGAAAGAACAGATTGGAAATATTAAAATATATAGATGTTCTTGAAAAAGAGAAACAGATCAGGACTGAAATAGTCGGGGAAAAGATTTTTTACAGGACAAGTATCGGATAAATGAACTTTTAAATTTTTGTTACGTAAAAATCAGGTTTGTACCTCAGGAGGAGAATGTGAAAAAATTGATCTTTTTTGTATTCATTTTTGTGTTTGTATACTTGTCTGTTGCCGGGACTGATGACCCATATCTGTGGCTCGAAGATGTCCAGGGAGAGAAATCGCTTGAATGGGCGAAAGCAAGAAATGCCGAATCCATAAAGGTACTTGAAAGTGTTCCTGGTTTTAAAAATGCTTACAAGAGTATCCTTGAGATCCTGGATTCAGATAAAAAGATCCCCTATGCAAAGAAATATGGAAAATATTTATATAATTTCTGGAAGGATGCCGATCATCCCAGAGGAATTTACAGAAGAACTACTATTGAAGAATACAGGAAAGATTCACCTGCATGGGAAGTTGTTCTTGATTTCGATGAACTTGCTAAAGTAGAGAATGAGAACTGGGTATACAAAGGGATGCAACTACTCTACCCCGATTATAACAGGGGCCTGGTTAACCTTTCCAGAGGTGGATCCGATGCAACAGTCGTTAGAGAATTTAATGTTAATAAAAAAGAATTTGTAAAAGATGGATTCAATCTTCCTGAAGCAAAATCTATTATTCAGTGGATTGACGACGATACCGTATTTGTCGGAACCAACTTCGGGCCCGAATCTCTCACTGAATCCGGATATCCGGCAATTGTAAAGATATGGAAAAGAGATACGCCCCTTTCTGCAGCAAAAACCATTTTAAAGGGAAGTAAAAAATCCGTATACACCTATGGTGCAAGGTTATTCAGTGAAAACGGGAATTTTGATATTATTGTGGAAGCAAATACATTTTTTAA
>JAGLQR010000187.1 GCA_023136725.1 Candidatus Aminicenantota bacterium | reverse complement strand
GGGATACATATCCCGGAGGTTCCGAAAAAAACGATCTTGTTTTTACCACTCCCCATTTTTTTTCAGTTTTTTTATCTCTTTTTTCATCAATTGCCTTTTCAGCGGAGAAACACGGTCAGCAATAAGAATACCATTCAGATGGTCAATCTCATGCTGAATTGCTCTTGCCATGAATCCGGAATACTCTTTTTCATAGTCTTTTCCGTTAATATCAATTCCTTTAAGGAGTATTTTTGTACTTCTGTTAATGTCCAGTGAAATATTCGGGAAAGAGAGGCACCCTTCTGAATCTGTCTCCTTTCCTTCCTCCTCTGCGATAAAGGGATTCAAAAGAATTGTGAATTCGTTTTCTTCTTTTCCCATTGAGATATCAATAACCGACAACATAAGGGATTCTCCGATCTGAGGTGCTGCAAGGCCGATAGCGTTGGGAGTCCCGTACATAGTGGTTTTCATCCTCTTGATCAGATCCACAATGAACTGGTCAATATTTTTTATGGTGCTCCCTTTCTGTTTAAGGACTTTTTCACCATATTTATATATTTCCATTAATTCCTGCATACTCATAAGATAATTATATTTTCTTTCCGCCATCATGTCAAAGAATCATCTATACTCCAACCACCAACCAAAAGGTGTCTGTCCCCTTTTTGAAAACAGTATGCAAACTGGTATAATAAAATTTAAAATCAAAAGGTGCAGAAATGGGAAAGATAGTTACGCTAAAAGAAGAAATATACAGAAAAATTGCCGCAGGTGAAGTTGTTGAAAGACCGTTTTCGGTTGTAAAAGAACTGGTAGAAAATTCGTTGGATGCAGGTGCGGAAACGATCAGGATAGAGCTTGAACATGGGGGTAAGTCACTGGTAAGGGTAGTCGATGACGGGAGTGGTTTTGATGCTGATGATGTTGAGATAGCGTTCCGGAGGCATTCTACTTCTAAATTTCGTGAATTTTCCGATTTTGACACACTCGATACTCTGGGATTCAGGGGGGAAGCTCTCCCGTCAATCCTAGAAGTTTCTGATATTAACATCGAGACTTCTTCAGGAGACGAGGGCGATGGGCTGAAGTTCAATTTCAGAGGTGGATCGTTAAATGACAAAGAAACAATAGCCTACCCGAAAGGGACATCCATAACCGTTAAAAATCTATTTTCGAATTTTCCGGTGAGGAAAAAATTCCTTAAGAGCGATAGAAGTGAAATGAATCAGATCACCGGATTCCTGGAACAGGTTGTCCTTGTAAACTACAAAGTATCATTTGAACTGACTCATAATGGAAAAACTGTATTCAGTTATGATGGAGTCCGGTCTCTGAGAGAAAGAAGTTACCAGGTTTTCGGAAAGGAGTTTACAGATGACCTGATTGATATTGAATTTGAGTATTTCGGGTACAGGATTAAGGGTTTAGTATCCAAATTAAATACGGGAGTTTCGAGCAAAAAAAAGCAGTATTTTTTTGTAAATGGAAGAAATGTGAGGGAAAAAACCTTATATGCAGCCTTCAATACAACATTTCAACGTTACCTTGAGAAGAGCAGAAACCCGGCAGGTATACTTCTCCTTGAGATTCCTCCCGGTGAAGTGGATGTCAACATACATCCCATGAAACTTGAGATCAAGTTTGAAGATTCATCCAGAGTATTTCAATTGATAAAAAAAGGTATCGAGAATGTTATGGGTGACAACCGGGGATTTCAGGTTGAAGAGGCGGTTGGGGAAAGGGTTGCACCTTACACTCATGATAAGTTCAGGGAATCAGGCTATGATAATTCCGGTTTCTCGCAGCAGGATCTATTTGATGCGGAGGTTTCGGAAGAAGATGATTTTATTGTGATAGGACAATACAAAGACTCTTATATAATTATTGAAAAGGGGGGAGACCTGCTGGTAGTTGATCAGCACAATGCTGATGAGAGGTCTAATTTTGACCGGCTTAAAAAAGAGTTTACTGAAAAAAGGACTGTAACTATTTCGCCTTTATTTCCATTGATTATTGAGCTGACTCCCGGAGAGGCTGAATTACTGGATGAAGGAAAAAAGGATATTCTCAGGAATGCAGGGTTTGAATTGGAACATATGGGTGGCAATTCTTATGATATAAAAGGATATCCCGAGATCCTTAATGAGAGATCTGTCTCTGATACTGTCAGGGAAATTCTCGGGATTGAGAGTGATGATGTTAATTTTGAGGACAGAGCTTTAGCTGAAATAGCCTGTAAAAGTTCTATTAAGGTAAATTATAAACTTCATGACGATCAGATGAGAAAAGTTGTAAGGGCATTATTCCGTTCAACCAATCCATATTTCTGTCCACATAAGCGGCCGATAATCATAAATTTTTCTCTTGAAACCATAGAAAAAACTCTAAAAAGAAAATAAAGTTCTGAACAATTATAGTTTTTGTTGACTTGCCCTCTTTTCTCTGCTAAATAGAAGTATTCAAAAAGAGAGGATATATGGCTAATACAATAGGTATCAGAAGGGAAGATAAGAATGAGTGGGAACGGAGAGTACCGCTTACACCTCAGGCTGTAAAGGAACTTAAAGACAAATTCGGGATCAGGACAATTGTACAACCTTCGGATCTCCGGATCTTCAAAGATGAAGAGTATATTCAGGCAGGTGCTGAGATAAATGAGGACCTGAGTGAAGCTGATACTATTTTTGCGGTTAAAGAGGTTCCCATCAGTTATTTTGATGAAGGGAAAACTTATGTATTCTTCTCCCATACGATCAAAGGTCAGGAATACAATATGAAATTGCTCAAGAGTATGATCGAGAAAAAAATCAACCTGATCGATTACGAAAGGATAGTTGACAATGAGAACAGAAGGCTGATATTTTTCGGGAAATATGCCGGCCTTGCAGGGATGGTTGAGACTCTCCATGGCATTGGACTGAAACTGAAACTTCAGGGATATGATACGCCATTGGAAAAAATAAAGCAGGCTTTTGCTTATGGAAGTGTTGAAGAGGCAAAAGATCATATTAGTGAGATCGGCAGAGAGATTGAAGAGAACGGCTTTCCGAGTGAGCTTTCTCCCTTTGTGTTTGGTTTTGCAGGATATGGCAATGTATCACAGGGAGCTCAGGAGATATTCGATCTTCTTCCATTTAAAGTTGTATCTGCAGATATCCTTGATGAGAATTATGAAAATTTTTCCGCTGATAATTATATTTTTTACAAAGTTATATTAAAGGAAGAGGATCTGGTGAGGAGAAAGGAAGGGGAGTTTAATCTTCAGGAATATTATAACAATCCTGAACTTTATGTTTCCAGATTCACTGAATATGCGGAAAAATTGAAGGTTCTTGTTAATTGTATTTACTGGACAGAGAAATATCCCCGACTCCTGACGAAAGATTATTTAAAAGAGCAGGCCGCAATCACTAAGTATCCTAATCTGAGAATGATCGGTGATATCAGTTGTGATATTGACGGATCGATTGAAATAACACACAAGGTGACAATGCCGGACAATCCTTCGTTCACATACTTCGGCCATAATGATAAATATGAAGATGGTGTCCACAGGGAAGGGGTGTCTGTAATGGCGGTTGATAATCTCCCCTGTGAATTCCCCAGAGAATCTTCCGAGGCATTCTCTGAAGTCCTGTTGAAATTTGCAGCTGAAATTGCTGATGCTGATTTCAATACTGATTTTAACTCATTAATTCTTCCTGATCCGGTTAAGAAGGCTCTTATACTTCACAAAGGTGGATTAACTGAAGATTATAAATATATGGAATCATTCATATCGGAGAAATAATGAAGAATATACTTATACTCGGAGCAGGTTTCGTTAGCAGGCCGGGAGTTAAATATCTGCTTGATAGCAGCAATTTGAATGTAAGTGTTGCAGATATCTTTCCGGAGAGAGCGGAGGAATTAGTTGAGGGGTACGAGAATGGGAAGGCTCTGGCTCTCGACATTAATAATACTGAGAAACTGAATGCAATGATAAGTGCTAATGATATTATTGTCAGCCTGCTTCCCTGGACACTCCACTTGAAGGTTGCAGATCTCTGCATCAAAAATAATAAACATATGGCTACTACCTCTTATGTAAGTGATGGCATGAAGGCTCTTGATCCGGTTGTCAGAGAAAAAGGCCTGCTGTTCATTAATGAGATCGGAGTCGATCCGGGAATCGATCATATGTCGGCAAAGAAAATAATTGATGAAGTTGAGCGGGAGGGGGGAAAGATCCTTGAGTTTTATTCATATACAGGAGGGCTTCCTGCACCGGAAGATAACGACAATCCATTCGGATATAAGTTTTCCTGGAGTCCCAGGGGGGTTCTGCTTGCATCCCGAAATTCTGCAAAATTCCTTGAGAA
>JAGLQR010000186.1 GCA_023136725.1 Candidatus Aminicenantota bacterium | reverse complement strand
ATACTTGAATTGAACCTTGACCTGTTATACCTTCCGTAGTCTTTATTGAAAATACTCTGAAACTCGGGATTACTCTGATAATTAACATCAGCTCTTATTTTTGTGTCAAGAAAACTGATCTTCTGCAAATGATTAATGTTGATATTATAATCTCTGTCATCTATCTCCACCCCGTCCTCAAGGGTATCTTTATAATCTTCTGAATAATCAAAATAGTAAAATTTTATACTTCCTTCACTTTGCCTGGACAAATACCTTAGTTCAAGCTCTGCTCCCTTGCCGATCTTAGATATATGGTCATAGGAAATATTGAGATCCAGGTTTGGTTTTATATTCCAGAAAAATGAGTTTTTCATAAAAAATCCGAATTGTTCCGAGTTTCCAATGACAGGGAAAAGGAATCCGGTTGATTTGCTGTCCCGCACCGGATACCTCAGGTAAGGGAGATAAAAAACAGGAATATTTTTTATCTTTAAAACTACATCTCTCATTTCTATATATTTATCCTTCTTGATCTTCCCCTTACGGCTGCTTATCAGCCACCTCGGATTAAGTTGTGTACAAGATGTGAACTTCATTTTTGTAAATTTTTGAATATCTTTATCAACTTGAATAAGTTTATCAGCGGAAAAAGAGACTGAAGGCTCCATCATACCCTGAACATCATACATTTCTCCGGTCATTTCCTTAATATTAAAATTCAGTTCACCACCACTTACAGACATATCGCCTGAGGTCATAGTTACTCTGCCCTGTGCAATTATTTCCTTTGTTTTTGAATTGTATTTTAAGAAATCTGCGAATATTTTATATTTCTCACCAATAAATTCGACGCTTCCGGTGTAAATTATATAATCGCCCGAAGATTCAAAATGTTCAGCAAGTATCACAGGTTTTTTTTCTGCTGAAAAACAGGGGAAAATCATGGCGATCATCAACAACAGTATTAACAGTTCAGCCCTTTTCATGAATATAGAATTTATCACATATACCATATAACAATCAATACTGCTTTGACTGTCACACAAATTAAAGATATAATTCTGTTAAAAATATGAAAGAATATTATACCGGAAATACTTATAAGACCCCCGAGGGGTATAAAGCATCTTTTTGGGATTTTATTTTACTCAGGTCAAGACTATATTTTTATTTAAGTGTAATAAAAAATATAATAAAATATAACTTTAAATACGCACGAAAGGGCCTCTACACTTCTGAAATATGGGCCAGAGAATCCAATGATATTCTCAGAATATCAGAAGCATCCGGCGCGAAGTTTGAAATAAAAGGGCTTGATAATATCCGGAAATTGAAGAATGAACCTGTTGTGTTTGTCGGCAATCATATGGGGCTTCTTGAGACGCTGATCCTCCCTTCCATTATAGACCCCATCAATAGTATGACCTTCGTGGTAAAAAGCAGCCTGGTGGAAATGCCTTTATTAGGTAAGATAATCGGCTCAACTAACCCTATTGTTGTAGGAAGGGAGAATCCCAGAGAAGATCTGATGAAAGTGATCTCTGAAGGTATTGATAATTTGAAAAACAATATTTCTGTTCTTCTGTTCCCACAGAGCACACGTCAACCGTTCTTTGACAGAAAAAAATTCAATAGCCTTGGAGTTAAACTCGCAATCAGGGGGAATGTGAGAATTGTTCCTCTTGCATTAAAAACAGATTTCGTTGAACAGGGAAGGTTCATAAAAGATTTTGGTAAACTCAACAGAAAAAAAACCGTATATATTACATTCGGAGAACCTTTGAAACTTGAGGGTAACGGAAAAGCGGAACATGAGCAAATAATTGAATATATTTCTGAAAATATTAAGAAATGGGGAGGCGAGGTCCTGTAATGTTCAGCATGCAGATAAAGAGAGGAAAATGAAAAAATCAATGAGAAAATATATAGTGGTCATTCCAATAATAATTCTTATTATAAATATAGTTACGATCAATTCCAAACCTATCCCTGAAAAGACCCTTTTCAGGATAATTCAACAGGGACTTGAGGCCTGGCATTACAGCGGAAGAAAAATAGATGATTATTTTTCCGAGACAGGACTTAAAGAATATCTGAACTATCTTGACTACAATAAAAGATACTTTTTACAATCTGATATCAATGATTTCAAAAAATATGAGGATAGTATTGACGATGAGCTGATAGATGGAAACCCCGAACTTATGAACCTTGCCAGCAAACGGATCAATTTCAGGATCACTAATATTTTAAAGCTGATCGATGAATACTTAGTTGCTCCATTTGATTTCAAAATCGATGAATCAATAGACTTTTCTCCTGACAACAGAGATTTTTTCAAATCTGAAAAAGAGCAAAAGGAATATTGGAGGAAAATACTAAAATATAATGTCCTCAACAAATATATAAAACTGGCTAAAACAAAAAAAATAAATCCATTACCGGTTAATGAAGAATATGAAAAGAAGGCAAGGGCAGAAATAAAAAAGAATTTCACTTTAAGGCTTAAAAGAAATATAAAAACAAATAAAAAAGATGCCGTCTCATTGTTCATAAATTCAATTGTCCAGGTATTTGATCCTCATACAACTTACTTCCCTCCCAAACAGATGGAGGACTTTGATATTGAAATGACAGGGAAGCTTGAGGGCATTGGTGCTTTACTTGGTGAAAAAGACGGATATGTATCCATAGTAAGGATAATTCCCGGCGGGCCTTCCTGGAAGCAGAAACAATTGAAAGCAGGAGATAAAATACTGAAAGTTGCTCAGGGTAATGGTGAACCGCTCGATATAGTCGGAATGAGAACAATAGATGCTGTAAAACATATCCGCGGTAAAAAAGGGACTCTGGTTAAGCTGACTGTTCTTAAACCCGAAGGAACAATAGTTATTATTCCGATCATGAGAGATGTTGTTGTGATCGAGGAAACCTTTGCAAAGTCCACCATAATAAAAGACAAAAGTTCCGGCAAGAAATTCGGCTATATATATCTCCCGGGATTTTATAATGATTTCAGAGACGAAAAAGGACGCAAATCTTCTGAAGATGTCAGAAAAGAGATCGAGCGTCTGAAAAAAATAAATATAGAGGGACTGATCCTCGATCTGAGGGGGAATAGCGGAGGTGCTTTAAATGATGCTATCACTCTCTCCGGATTGTTCATAAAGAAGGGCCCTATCCTCCAGACCAAGAACAGGCATACCGGAATAAGGATATTGAATGATCCAGATAACGGCATACATTACAAAAAACCATTAATAGTGCTTGTAAACTCTTTAAGTGCATCTGCATCTGAAATAGTTGCAGCAGCTCTTCAGGACTACAAGAGAGCGATAATAGTCGGAGGTTCCCAATCATTCGGAAAAGGTACAGTTCAAATGCTGATAGACCTGAACAGATTTGTGAAAAGTAAACGGGAAGGATACGACTCCCTGGGAGCATTTAAAGTAACGATCCAGAAATTTTACAGAATTACAGGCTCTTCCAACCAATATACCGGTGTGATCCCGGACATTGTTCTCCCGGATCATTATGATCACCTGAAGATCGGAGAAAGGTATTATCACCACCCCCTTAAACCGGACAACATAAAACCTCTGAGTTTCAAAAAATGGAACTATGACGATATCGACATATCGAAGATCAGAGAATTGAGCGCATCAAGAATTGCTCAAAGTGAAGGATTTAAGACTATCAGGGAATATATAGTGAAACTCAAGAAAATGAGAGAAGACCGGACATACGAACTCAAGATCGAAAAATTACTTGCAGAGCAGAAAAGAATAGAAGAAGATTCAAAGAAGAGCGATAAAAACATCAATTATCTGAAAAATTTCTCTTTGATCTCTAACCTTCAAGGGCTTTCATTCGAATCAGATAAACTAAAAAAAGTTGCTGAAGATAATGAAAAGAACTGGTTCGAACAATTAGAGAAAGACATTCAATTGAATGAATCTCTTATGATCCTTAAAGATATGATCAAGTTGAAAAAGGAAAAAAGTTGAAGTTCAAAAAGCCAACAAAAAAGCAACTGATTAAGCATGGATTGTTTATCGGGGCAGGAGCATTACTCGGGTTCTCCTATTACTATTTCATCGGCTGCAGAACAGGAACCTGCGCTATCACTTCAGACCCTGTAATAAGTATCACATATGGTTCAGTAATGGGATTGTTGATATCCTTATAACTCAGCTTAGCCTAGTTTAGATTCGCTAAATAAACACCCTTATCGTTTATTTTTAAAACAATACTATTTTTTTATTCTGGACTTGATCTCTTTTACAATTCTGTTCACAATCTGCTGATTTTTATCAAGGCTCAGAGAAGCATCAAATATCTTCAAGGCTTCATCATATTCTTTCAGATTGAACAAAGTGAATCCCAGGAGGTTAAGGACGCGAAGATCACTAT
>JAGLQR010000185.1 GCA_023136725.1 Candidatus Aminicenantota bacterium | reverse complement strand
GCTGAGGTAACCGGGAGTTTTTAACCCCGGCACGAAATAATAGAGGATCATTTTTTCCATATATTCTCCTGTCAAATAATACTTGTCAAATTTAAATTAGTAACAGAAAATATCTCCTTTACATTAAGTCGGCTTCCTAATAATATAATAAGTATAAAAAAACACCATCCGGAGGAGAGAGATGAACATAAAAAGTATTCAGGATTATTATGAGGATAGATTTGCGCATTGCTACGGATGCGGCAGGCTTAATGAATACGGACATCAATTAAAAACATTCTGGGATGGAGATGAAACCGTAAGCCGTTTCACTCCTGAAGAAAAGCATACGTCCCTGCCCGGATTTATTTATGGAGGCTTGATCGCTTCTCTGATAGATTGTCACGGTACAGGATCAGCTGCACTTGCTTATGCAAGAGAAAATAATATAAAGCTTGAAGAATTTAACGCTCCCCGTTTTGTAACCGGAGCATTGAATGTAAGCTATAAAAAACCGACACCAATGGGACCCGAACTTGAAGTCAGAGGTACAATCAAAGAGATCAAGGGCAGGAAAGTGGTTATTGAAGCAATAGTTAGTGCTGATGGAGATATTTGTGCAACAGGAGAAATAATTTCTCTTCTTGTCCCGGAAAATTTCGGACAAAAGTAAAAAGGGATATAGAGCTTGAAAATGAGCAATAGGATTTAGCAGTTCCATTTAAGTTCATTTCGCGGCCACTACACAGTTTTTCCCGGCTTTCTTCCCTCTATAGAGAGCATCATCTGCACTTTTCAGACATTCGCTCCATACAGTCTCCCGATCGTATGAACATACTCCTAATGTTAAAGTTAATGAAAACTTTGTCCCGTTAAAATCATATAGTTTTGATGCAATATCTTTTCTGATCTTTTCAGACAATTTCATAGCACCTTCGAGCGTGGTTTCAGGGAGTAATATAAGGAACTCCTCTCCTCCCCATCTCCCGATCGTATCCTGTTTTCTAATTAGTGAACTTAAATATTTTGCTAATTTTTCAAGGATAAAATCACCACAATCATGACCATGTTTGTCATTAAAGAGTTTGAAATCATCTATATCACAGATAACGAGAGAGAATGATTCCTTTACTCGTGATATCCGGTTCAGCTCATATGCAATTTTCTCGTACATATCTCTTCGGTTGGATAATCCTGTTAACGGGTCTGTCCGGGAAGATTTATCCAGTTTTTGGTTTACATTTTCCAATTCATTATTAATCCTTTTTTTTGACCTGTAAAGATAAAACAGGACAAGAACTCCTATCAAAAGGAAAAATGCACCGGCAAAAAAAACATTTTTGATAAATTTTTGTCTCCGAATAGTCATTTGCTGGATCAATTTGTTCTTTTTCAATATTTCTATTTCTTTCTCTTTATTTTCCATCTGATTACGTTTCTCTATTTCCAGCACTTTCTCGCGAGATTTTTTATTCATTATTTCTCTATTCAATATTTGAAATTTTCTCAGATAATTAAAAGCATTCCCGGTATTTCCCCTTTTCTCATAAATTTTATAGAGTGCCTTGTAAGCCGATGCTATCTCACTTTTGGCATTAATACTCTTTGCCATTTCAATCACAACATTTAACGTCTTTATTGCTTCCTTTAAAAATTCACTTGTTCTGTTTATCTCGGCAATATTTAAAAGTGTTCTGACTATTGATCTTTTATCACCCAGCTTTTCCCTGATTTTAAGCGCTTGCTTATAATAATTCATTGCCTCTTCAGGCTTATTCATTCCAAATAAAGTCAGTCCGATATTATTTAATGAATTTGCTATGCCTCTTTTACTTCCCAGCTCTTCATCAATCCGGAGTGCATCAGAATAATATTTCAGAGCTTTTTTATAATCCTTCTTCTTGTAATAAATAATGCCAATATTCGTCAACGTAATTGCAATACTACTTCTCTTTTTAAGTTCACGATTTATTTTTAATGCTCTTTTGAAATACTGAATAGCTTTATCAGGAAAATCAGTGAGTTTATAAATAACACCAATATTGTTAAGGGTGGAGGCGATCCATGTTAATTCTCCGATCTCTTCTTTTATTTTAAGTGATTTCAAATAATAATTTAGTGCGGACTCATAACTCCCTGTCATATCATAAGCAATCCCTATATTATTCAGAGTTGATGCGATTTCCTTTTTCACACCTATTCGCCGAAAGATCTTTACAGCTTCTAAAAAACAAGTCAACGAATCCGCATATTTGGCAGTGAGAATGTGATTTATCCCGATCAGGTTTAAAGATCTCGCCTTTAATTTATCATTTCCACTATTTTCTGATAGCTTCAGGCTTTCAAGACTACACTCAAGAGATCGTTTGTATTCTCCAATATTTTTATATGACCATCCGAGGCTTAATAAAATTGATATTCTCAGCTGGTTATCGGGAATTGTTTCGAGCAATAAAAGTGCTTCATTCCCGAGTTTAATTGCTTTTTGTGGCTCTTTCCGGCTGTAAAACTCTGTTAATTCCACAAGAGTCTCAATTTTTTCTATTCCCGAGAGGCCTGGCAGCGCTGACTCCATTTTTTTGATTTTGTCTTCAGGCCAAAGAGAAATTGAGAATATTAAAAATAAAAGGACAATTGTAACAACTGCAATTCTATTATTCATATAATTCAATGCAATATCTTGCCCGGAAGGAGACGGAAATTATATTTCTTCGCGAACACAGATTGAGCCTTTTCAAATTTATTTCCCTGGAAATCTGATTCACTGTTCATTTTATCTACAATTTTATTGATAGCATTTACCTCTTCCTTCTCTATCTCATTATACCTTTCCGCATAGTTACGAATCAGACTTATATATTCAGGTGCATCTATATACACATAGTTTTCCAGGTGTTCAAGATAATCAAGAGCAGCATTTCTGAAGCTTTTATCACCTTTGAAATCCTGTAAGGCTGCAACCTTATCAGCAATCTCTGTTGTCAATTTTTGGAGTTCTTCCAGATTGTTCTCAAACTTTTCAACACCCTCCAATATACGGGAAGGCCTGATATTTGATGTCAGGTTCATCGAAGTCCTGTGTACTTTATGATACTTAAACACAAGATGACGCATCGGATTTGTCAACTGATCAAAATAATCCAAAGCCGAATCTATACGAGTTTCTCCCGTAGCATCTTCTCCTGAATCTCCGCCGCAGGCACAAAAAAACAATATTAATGAAACCATACAAAACACTGCAAAGATTCTCATTTTAGCTCCTTTTTAAGCAGAACTGATGAAAAAATAGCAAAATTAAAAATAATTTTCAAATTGAAGCAAAATAGTTATATTTACAAGAGCAGTTACATTTTGAATAGTAAAATTATTTAAAACTATTAAAATCATTTTATTTCTGTACTTATTCAATCTATTCTATATAATAGCTTTGTGAAAAAAACATTCGGATTTATAACAGGAAACAAGCCTCTTGAAGAAGAGATGAAGTATGCTGTTGAATATAAATTCGATCATATTGAGATAGATCTGATAAAAGATGATACAAATCTGGAAACATTCGATAGTAAAAGGATCCATGAATTAAAGAAACTTTCGTTCAATAGCCAAGTTTCGATAAGCCTTCACCTCCCCTATACCATGAATCTTATCAGGAAAAACATCCTCTCAAGGAAAAAACTTTTCAGCCGGATAAATCATGCATTTGATCTCGCAGCAGATCTGAATGCAACTCACATCACAAGTCATATCGGATCATTTTCAAAACAAATAATATGGTCAGACCCGAGAGAAGAATGTCTGAAAAGGGCTATAGATAGTATTATTTCTATTGCAGAGATTGCTGATGCCCATCATATAAGATTTGCTCTGGAAAATCTGGTCCCCCTCCCTTCTCATTCCGCTTACCACTTTATCGGAGACAACATAAATGATTTTTCTGAAATATTCTCTAAAGTAAATTCAGAGTTCATCGGACTCTGCCTCGACCTCGGCCATTCAAACCTGAGTGAAGGTGGGATCGAATATATAAAACAGCTTGGCGATAATATCTTCTGTGTTCATTACCATGACAATACAGGCAGGAAGGATCAGCATCTTCAGATCGGTGAGGGTAATATTCCCTGGAAAAAAACCCTGGAAAAACTGGATAAGAAAGGATTCAACGGGCCGTATATCTCCGAATGTTTCAATTCAGAGCCACATCTGACAAGAGATAAATTGCTGGAAATTATCTGATTATATTCAGGCACTGCCTGTAAAATCAAAGCTCAGTTTTTTCTGAAAATTGTTGATTTGTGAAAATATATATTTCAGCATATGTTGTTCAAGTTCTGTTAGTTCTTTTGGATTTATATCATTGTCAGGTTTCGTATTATTTTTTATAGCTTCCACCTGATGTCTGAACCTCGTCCTCATCAGATAATCATAGACCT
>JAGLQR010000184.1 GCA_023136725.1 Candidatus Aminicenantota bacterium | reverse complement strand
AAGGGAACCCTGTCTCAATATCTGTAAAATCAATTTTAACAATATTTTTGATCATATAAAATCCGACCATAATCAATGCGGGAGCTGTTGCGATTTTCGGAACAATCATTATTACAGGTACAAACAGAATAAAAACAAGAAAAAGTGATCCGGTCACTACAGAGGTGAGCCCTGAACGGCCTCCTGCTGAAATGCCTGACGCCGACTCCACATAAGTAGTAGTAGTTGATGTACCAATGACAGAGCCGAACATGGTTGCTGCAGCATCAAGGCTGAGAAGTTTCCCTAAACCGGGGATCTCACCTTTCTCATCTATCATATCCGCTTCCCTTGCAAGCCCCAATAGTGAACCCATACTATCGAAAAGATCCATGAACATGAGAGTAAAGATCGGAGCAATGAACGAAATTTTCAATGCACCTAAAATATCGAGTTTCCCGAATACAGGTGAAATATCAATATTCAGAGAAACAAGTTTATCAGGAAAAGAGACATCACCGGTTATAAGTGAAACGATTGTGGCAAATGCAATTCCAAAAAGAAGAGCACCTCTTATTTTTTTTATTTCGAGAATGATCATTAGAAGAAGAGCACTTAATCCTATAAGTATGCTACCGGAGATCTTCCCGGCACTTACCATAGTTGCATCACTCTTTACAATTATTCCAAGATTTTGAAGGCCCATGAATGCAATGAAAACACCTATTCCAACTGCAATTGAATTTAATAATTCGGATGGTATTGCTTTCAGTATTTTTTTCCTTAAGCCGACCAGACTCAATAACAAAAAGAACAATCCTGAAATGAAAACAATTCCCAATGCCTGTTCCCACCTGATATTCTCATTCAAAACAAGAGAAAATGCGAAAAAAGCATTCAATCCCATTCCGGGGGCCATTGCAATAGGTGAATTTGAAAATAAACCGACCATGATCGTTATCACCCCTGTTACAAGGCAAGTAACAACAATGAGAGAAGCCCTGTCCATTCCGGCGGAAGAGAGGATATCAGGATTCACGAATATTATATATGCCATTGTCAGGAATGTGGTTATTCCTGCAATTATTTCTGTGGAATAATTGACATTCCTTCCCAGGAACTTTCCGTTATTGACTTTAAACATTAAATTATCCTTAGAATGGTTCTATTTCATCTTTGGTATCAGGTTTGTCATCTTTCTTTTCAACCGTATCATTCAATAGTGAAGCAAATTCATTCTCAAGTTTTTTGAATTCCCCCTTCTGATAATTCAGAATATTTATACAATTCTTTGCAGCAGTAAGTGCCTCCTTTGTTTTCTCCACAAGGTCATCAATACTTATCTCATCCTTGTTTAGCGAGTCTGCTACATTTTCAAGTATTTTAAAATTTTTCTCGTAGCTTTCAGATTTATTTGTCATTTTTTCTCCCTCTCTTCGACAAATGTTTCACCGTCGAAGAATCTTATTTTCTTTTGTTCACTTTCTTTGAATAGTTCAAGTGAGGTCAGAGGCTTATTATTCTCATCCAGAGAGAGAGCAAAACCGCGCTCAAGTATTCTTTGAGGATCATTTGATTCCGCATAGTCTCTGTACATATTCACTTTCGTTTCTTCACTTGCTATTACTCTGGATCCGGTATTCATTATTTCCCTGTATTTATTCCTGATGTTGCGGATCAATGTTCCGATCTCCCGTTTCCTGCCGGATAGATCTATTCTTAAAAGTGATTTCTCAAGAATTGTATCCTCAAAGTTACTCCTGGTTTTTACCAGATCTGAGATCCTTTTGTTAATAACCTTTACTCTTTCTCTCTCCGAGATAATATTATCGCGGCCTTTATTAAGCATAGAGTCTGCAACAAATTTTATTTCGGAAGCTGATTGCCTAAGTGAATAAAAAACATGATCTTCAACCTGCCTTACCCTGTTAGCCAATCGCTCTTTTAAAGATCTTATTACAGCATTTAAAATCACCGGAATATGAGAAAGGTATGAGTTCACCTTTTCAGTTTCGCCTCTGTGAATGATGGAAAACCTCAACATAATCCTTCCAAGCAATTCTCCCAGAATATCACTCTGCAGATTAAACCCCTGACTGAAGAATTTCCCTATTCCTGAAGGTGTTGAAGGTGTGGGTGTAAAAAAAGAACACAACTCAACAGCAGATAGATCCTTCTCATGCCCTATCGCTGTTATAACCGGAATTTTCGTCAGACAAACCCTCTTACATATCTCATATTCATTAAAAACACTTAGTGATTGTTCACTCCCGCCCCCTCTTGCAATAACGATACAATCAAATTTTTTTGAAGGATGATTTTCAAAAAATTCAATTGCTCTGACCACACTGGTGACAGCATTTGTCCCCTCCATCCTGGAATCGGTAAAAAAAATGTTGAACCTCTTCTCGTTTGGATGAATTCCTGCCATTATGTCTCTGATAGATGTTCCCTGTTCTGAAGTTATAAGTGCTATGTTTTTAATGAGTTTCGGTAGTGTAAGATCCTTTTGAAGATCATATAATTTTTCTTTCTTCAGTTTTTCAATTGTGATATCAAGCTTACTTTTGATCTTTGACCTTGTATATTCCGGCATTATATCCAGCAATTCGATTCTCACATCAACCTTGTTCTTTAAAGAGACCTTAAGACTTGCCAGAATAAACACAGGGAGCTCCTTTTCGAGTAATTCAGCAACACCTGATTCTTTCAGTTTTCCGGTCACCTTCTCGATGTTTGAACTTCTGGCCTCGACATTGAAATGTATATCAAGATTCTCATCCTCATCCTTCAGATCAAAATATGAGAACCATTTATAATTCTTAATTTCAGAAGCAATAACACCCCTTATCCATATTTTGCCGGGTATTGATGTGTTCAATGCTCTCTCAATACTGTTTCTTAATTCGATCACAGAATATGAATCCGGCAATCCTGCCTCGCCCTTTTCTATTAATAAGGATCTGCCACGAGGTTTGGTAACAGTTTTAACACCGGATATCCCGGAATTTAAAGCATCCAACTCCTTCTCAACATCTGAAGGATTCACATACCAGGTCTTTTTTCCCGGATCAAACCGGTAACCCCTTAATTTCAAGTCATCTTTTATCTGAAATGCATTATAAATGTGAATACTATTCTCATCAAACTCAATTCTGACATTATGCCCGTTAATAACGATATCTACCATTTTCATCATTGTGAATATAGAACATCATTTCCATAAAATCAATATGGAAAAAAGCATCAAATATTGATAATGTAAAAAAAATACTTGACAAATATTAATTTCAGAAATTATAATAGTCACATTGTTTCGGGTATTAGGAGGTATATAATGATGAAAAAAATTTCAATATTGATAATTTTTACCCTTATTCTATCGGTTTCTATTGCTTATGGTGGAGAAAAACAGGATCTGTGGCTCAAGGCTGTTTCAGAGAAGGACGGAAAAGTCAGGCTCCAATTACTCGAAGACTTTGCAATAAAATATAGTAAAGATAAAAGGTTTTTTAAGAATTTGAATATTAATCTTACCAAGACAGCCTATCTTATAAGAAATTTTGACAAAACCATTGAATATGGAGAGAAAGTAATCTCAATTGAAGATCTTGAAGATAATTATAAGATCGAGATATATATTTACCTTGCAAACTCATACAATGTTACAAAGAGAGACATGGATAAAGCCTTTCAGTATGCAGGACTTGTCATTGATCTGGCGAAAAAGATAAAGAAAAGTTTTGGAGATGACAATAAGCTTAAAAATCAGATAAATTCCATTTACCTTTCTCCGGCTCTAAGCATTCAATCCTTAATACTTTATTCAAAGGGAAAAGATGATGATAATTCCGGAGCTCTGAAAGATGCACTTGCAAAGTCGATCGAAGCCTTTGAGCTCGACACATCAAAGAGGACTGAAAAAAGGATATTCTCTTTCGCTATTGCTTTATATAGGAAAGATCCGCTTATGATAGATGACTCTTTAGCTGCAGTAGAAAAATTATTCACCGCATCGGAAGAATCAAATCACAGATATGCATATTTGGTTGGTCAATGGTACCTGAAAAAAAAGGATCGGGAAAATGCAATAAAATTTATAACTACTTCATACGATCTAAATAAAAAAGCTAATATTGCAACAAAACTCGGTCAGCTTCTGCACAAGACAGCTCCACAAAAAGCTGTTGAATATTTTGCAGAGGCATTTCTGCTGGACGAATCAGATAAAGAATCCAATGCATATAAATATCTTCGTCAACTCTGGTACAATAAACTTGCAAAGGGGAAACCTCAGGCGGAACAGGATAGCGGATTCGACGAAATTCTTAAACTGGCTAAAGCAAGATTGAATCCCGATTCCGAGACTGAAATGGAAGAAACTCCTGAAGAAGAGAGCGAAGCAAAAATCGACAGTAACTGAATTTTTCAGACCTGAAGTTCGATCCTGCGGTTATTTCCTATTCGTGTTGT
>JAGLQR010000183.1 GCA_023136725.1 Candidatus Aminicenantota bacterium | reverse complement strand
ATGCCGGTGGGAACAGCAGGTGCCGTTAAAGGGGTTACAGCGGAAGTTCTGGATAGTATCGGCGCTTCAATAATTCTTGGAAATACCTACCACCTTTTCCTTCGTCCAGGAATGGAGGTGATAAGCAAGGCCGGATCTCTCCACCGGTTCATTTCATGGAAAAAACCAATATTAACAGATAGTGGTGGATTCCAGATATTTTCCCTGCAGGGGAATTCGAAAGTAGAAGAGAAAGGAGTCGAATTCAAATCTCATCTGGACGGGTCAAAGTTCTTTCTGACACCGGAATCAGTTGTTGATATTCAGAACATTCTCGATTCTGATATTCAGATGGTTCTTGATAATTTCGCACCTAATCCTTCGACTCATAAAGAGGACAAGTTTGCACTTGATATAACAACATTGTGGGCCGGAAGAGCGAGGGAAAGATTCATTGAGACAGGGAAAAAGAGAAATATGCAGTTCGGTATCATTCAGGGCGGGCTGAATGAAGATATGAGAAGTGAATCTCTGGAAAAATTGACTCAGATCGGATTTGACGGTTATGCTGTTGGCGGCCTAAGTGTCGGAGAGAGCAGAGAGGATTTTTTGAGGATAATCTCACATATTGTCCCTGCGATGGATCCTCTTAAGCCCCATTACCTGATGGGTTCCGGGACTCCTGAAGAGATACTTTTTGCAGTTGAAAAGGGGATCGACATGTTCGATTGCGTAATGCCGACAAGAAATGCCAGGAACGGTTCTCTTTTTACCTCGTCCGGTAAAATAGCAATTAAGAATGAAAAGCATAAATTTGACCTTGATCCGCTTGATAAAGAGTGCGGATGCTATACCTGTAAAAATTTCTCAAGGGCATATCTGAGACACCTGTATATCTCACGGGAGATCAATTCTTCTATTTTGAACTCCATTCACAACCTATGGTTCTACCTTGATTTTATGCAAAAAATAAGATATTCTATTGAATCTGATAAATTCTTGGAATTTAGAGATAAATTCTTGTTTAAATACAATAAAGGAGAATAACCATGTTTTTATACGGACAAGCTGCAGCCGGTGGTGCTGCCCAACAGCAACCAAGTATGATTAGCGCTTTAATTCCTTTCATAATAATTTTTGTGATCTTTTATTTCTTAATCATCATGCCATCCAGGAAAAAGCAGAAACAACACCAGGAGCTGATCGGATCATTGAAAGGCGGAGAAAGAGTTGTCACTGCAGGTGGTATATTCGGAACTGTCACTCGTGTATTGGAGGACAGGATAGAAATAGAGATTGATAAAAATACAAAGATTCATATAACAAAAACGTCTATTTCCGCTGTGATCCCACCAGGTGGAGAGGCTCCGAAATCCTGAAAAGGAAAATAGATCCCGGTTTTAATAAATCCTTAATTTCTGGAGGAGAAAATGAATAATTCAAATATGTGGAAGATCGGATTGATAGTGTTGGTGATAGGATCCTCTATTCTGATGCTTTATCCGCCTGACAAAAAGATCAACCTCGGGCTTGATCTTAAAGGTGGTATGCATCTGGTGCTTGAGGTCCAGGCTGACAAAGCTATTGAGATCCAGACAGAACAGAGTATTGAACAATTGAAGACCCTTCTAAAAGAGTCAAGTATTAAATATGAACGTGTAAGAAGAGTAGGGACAAATAAAATTGAAATATATGGAATATCTCTCGATAACGAGAGAATGGTTAAGGATATCCTTGATGATGAGTTCAAGGATTATGAGTATGTTTTTGCCGGAACGCAGACAACGCTTTCTCTGATCCCGAATGTTGAAATGAGGATGAGAGATCTTTCCATAGACCAGGCAATCGAGACTATCAGGAACAGAGTAGATGAGTTTGGTGTTTCAAATGCTGCCATCCAGAAGATAGGACTCGGTGGCGGAGACAAGATCCTTGTTCAGCTTCCTGGTGTCGATGACCCGGGAAGGGTGAAAGGCCTTATCAAAAACACAGCTATGCTTGAGTTTCGCGCAGTTGTCTCCGGCCCGTTCGTGACAGAAGAGGATGCCATACAAGATCAGGGTGGTGTTTTACCTGATGACGTGAAAGTTTTCAAAACCAACCCGCGAAGGATGGATAAAGGGTATTATGTACTCAAAACATCTACCGTTATAAGTGGAAAAGACCTCAAAAGTGCGAAGAGAGGCCAGGACAGCTACGGAGCGCCTGCAGTCAGTTTTACGCTGAATTCTCAGGGTGCAAGCAAGATAAGAAAATTCTCTTCGGCAAATATAGGAAAGAGGATGGCTGTTGTTCTGGATGAAAGGATCGAAACTGCACCAACTATAAATGATGTTCTTTCTTACGACAACATAATAACCGGTTCATATACAATTGAAGAAGTGAACGATATGGCACTGGTATTAAGATCCGGTGCGTTACCGGCACCTTTGAAGTACCTTGAAGAAAGGACTATCGGCCCGTCACTCGGTGCCGACTCTATTCGAAAAGGGCTCTATGCTTCAATTATCGGCCTTATTCTGGTCATGTTGTTTATGCTGTTCTTTTACAGGGGAGCTGGAATAAACGCCGTAGTTGCACTTGTATTCAATCTGATCATCCTTATGGGAGTTATGGCCTACTTCGAGGCGACACTTACTGTCCCCGGTATTGCCGGTATTATTCTGACGATAGGTATGTCAGTTGATGCTAATGTTCTGATCTTTGAAAAGATAAAGGAAGATCTGAGGGCCGGGAAGGCTCCGAAATCGGCGATCGATTCCGGATTTAAAAAAGCATTCGTGACTATTTTTGATGCCAACCTGACAACAATAATTGCCGCTGTATTTCTGTTTCAGTTCGGAACAGGGCCGATCCAGGGATTTTCAGTAACATTGATGATCGGTATTATAGCAAGTATGTTCACGGCGGTTTTTGTTTCCAGAGTAATCTTTGATCTTGTTTATTCGGGAAAAAGAAAGATCAAAAAAGTTAGTATTTAACTGGAGTTGAATAATGAGAATATTTAAAAAAGATCCTGATTTTAAATTTATGAATAAAAGGTGGATGGCTTTTGCCATATCCGGCCTTATAATGATTGCGGGCATTTTCACTTACTATACCAAAGGGTTTAATCTCGGGGTTGATTTCACCGGTGGGACAATGGTTGAAGTCAGTTTCAGGGAAAATATATCGGTTGGTGACCTCAGGAGTTCTCTCCAGGATATAGGGCTGGCGAAATCTGAAATAACCAGGGTTGGCAGAGATGAGAATAAGTTTTTCATTAAAACCATCCAGAGCCTTGAGGCAAGTGAAAATCAGGAAGAAGGTGGAGATATCAGCCGTCATGAAGAGATAACCATCAAGATGAGAAAACAATTCATGACAGAAGAGGAAAAGGTCAGTATATCAGCTGGAAAAATAGACCTTAATAATAGCTCCCTTAAAAAGATCACGGATTTTATCGCTTCAAACGGCATTTCACTTGATGATGCAGTTGATAGTGCCGGTAAGATAGACCTTCTTAAAAAAAGGACTTCGACCGGACTTATTCCCGGGATTGCAGATATTGAGACACTTGAATTGAAAAAAAGGGTAGTGACCCTTTTAAAAGAAAAAACCTATTTCGGGAATTTTACTTTTTTAAGTGTTGATTTTGTAGGTTCACAGGTTGGCTATAAACTGAGGCAGCAGACAACTCTTGCCACCATATGGGCTCTGATGGGAATGCTTGTTTATATCGGCTTCAGATTCAGGCTTATATTCGGTTTAGCTGCTGTTATTACACTTGCACATGATATTTTTATAGCATTGTCTTTCATCCTCTTCTTTAATGTTGAGTTTTCCTTGTCGGTGGTTGCAGCGATCCTGACAATTGTCGGATACTCTCTTAATGACACTATTGTTATTTTTGACAGGGTTAGAGATAACCTGAAGGGGATGAGGCGGAATAATGCAGAAGATATACTTGATAAAAGTGTAAACCAGACTCTCAGCAGGACGATAGTTACGTCCGGTACAACACTTGCAACAGTTCTTTCCCTGTTCTTTCTTGGTGGAGAAGTTATACACGCTTTCTCTTTCACGTTGATAATCGGGGTCATTACCGGTACTTATTCTTCGATATTTCAATCATGCGCATGGTTGAAAATATGGGAGAAACAATTTCTGGGTAAAAAAAATAAATAGTACTTGAACTTTAACCGTTTTTATTATATATTGGGTCTTGAAATCCTATTGTATGGGAGGTAAACAATGTTTGGTGAATCTTTATTTGAGTCAAGTGGAACTAAGAAGCCCACAAAGCAGTGGATGACACTCCCTGCATCTCTAATTGGGCATGGATTACTTATAATCGCAGTAATAATAGTTCCTTTGATGAACGCAGATTCAAATCTGCCTGAAGTAAAGGTATTTAATGTCTTTATGACATCAGCTCCACCACCGCCACCACCGCCACCACCACCGGCAGCAAAGAAGAAGACTAAAAGTAAAGCTGATAAGA
>JAGLQR010000182.1 GCA_023136725.1 Candidatus Aminicenantota bacterium | reverse complement strand
CCGAGAGAACTGTAATATCTGATTGCCTGCCTGTATTCTTCATCACTATAATGCATTTTGATTTTTTGTTCAGGGGATATTTTTTTTGGTGGCGGGCCGGAAAGAGATTTTTTTAATCTTTTAGCTGTTGATATAAGCTCTTTATCTGCAGCTTCATTTCCCAGATTTATTGCTTTAGCGACATATTTAAGAGCTTTGTTTTTATTAAATCCTGAGTAACTTTTAATCCCGTAAGAGTTTGCAAGAACAAGATTAAGTCTTGCTTCTTCACCTGTTCCAATGCTTCCCAGTTTAAGGGTTTGTTCTCCGATTCTTACAGCATTTGAATACTGTTTGTTTTCGAAATAATTAAGTGATAACTGATAATATGCCAATTTGACGAATTTATTGGATGTGTCAGTATAGTTTTTTATATAATCCTTTAAAGCTGAAATCCTTGCAGCTGCTGTTTTATTCTCATATAAAGCTTTTGTATAATCCATTCCTGCGTTATCATAATCCTGGGAATAAGCAACGGTAATAGAAATAAGTACGATCAAAAGTGACAAAATCAATTTTTTCATTATCATCTCCTAATAGGTTTGAAAAATTTTACATTAAAACCCTTAATATTTCAAGTTTATAAAAATTTTGATAATTTATGAATCATAACAAAGTGTATTATCATTAGTAATACGTTTGAACTTCATATTTTGTCTGCATTAGAAACAAAAATACACTTATAAAGGGTTTCTTGACTTTGATCAGCTTTAAAACTATAATTTTTCAATGTTAAAATCTTTTAAAGATGTTATCAATCCGGATACTTTAGAATACGATCTTCTGGAAAAATTAGATACAAATAGGATGCCGGCTCATATAGCTGTTATAATGGATGGAAACGGGAGATGGGCTAAATCCCGCGGGATGACAAGGGTAGAGGGGCACAAAGTAGGGGCGGAATCTGCAAGGAAAATCACAGAATACTGTGTACGTCTCGGGATTGAACATCTTACATTATTTACTTTTTCCAGTGAAAATTGGAGCAGGCCGGTTCGTGAAATTAACACTCTCATGGAAATGCTACATAAAAACCTGTTAACTCAAAAAGAGTTGCTGATAAAAAATAATATACGGTTTTCCGTTCTGGGGGAGTTGTCAAGATTGCCCGGAAAACTGAGGGCAAGCATTTCAGAGACAATTGAACTTTCTCGAGATCATACGGGAATGACCCTTCACCTTGCTTTGAATTATGGTGGAAGAACAGAGATCATTGATGCAGTAAAAAAAATAATTGATGATGGAATCAGTTCTCAAAAAGTAAATGAAAAAAAATTCAGAAAGTATCTCTATAATCCGGATCTACCTGATCCCGATCTGGTGATAAGAACTTCAGGTGAGTCGAGAATCTCTAACTTTCTACTTTATCAGATAGCATATTCAGAATTAATATTTACAGATGTATTATGGCCGGATTTCAGACTAAAGGAATTACTTGGAACATTGATCGGTTTTCAGGAAAGAGACAGGAGGTTTGGAAAAGTATGAAAGAATTCTTAACAAGAACAGCAACTTCAATATTTATGGTATTAGTCGTATATTTCGGGATAGTATATTTACCCAATATTTATTTTTCATTATTTTTATTCATTATTATTTCTGTAAGTGTGTATGAATTTATAAAACTCACGGAACCGGAAACAGGGTCTTTAATATTGGTTTATTTTAACGGACTGGTTGTCGCCGCATTTTTCACATTCGGTATTCCGGATCTTTCTTTTATGATATTTATTAATCTTTTTTCCATCGGGTTGTTTTTTCTGATAGCCACAAAAAAAGAAAATCAATTAAAATCATTTGTAAGAGATGCAGGTATTCATTTTCTCTCTATATACTATCTCTTCTTCCCCCTCTACTATATATTACGTTTAAGGGAGATCGGCCCTAATTTTTTGATATTTCTGATATTTGTAATTGCAATCGGGGACTCTGGTGCCTATTTTATCGGCAGAGCAATAGGGAAGCACAAAATATACCCTGTAGCATCGCCGAACAAGTCGTTAGAAGGAATAATTGCAGCAGTTTTAACTGCGGGATTATCAGGATGGTTGTCAATAATAATATTCCCAATTAAAATTAACTCTATGACAGCGATACTTACCGGAGCTTTGATAGGATTGATCTCACAGATCTCTGATCCGGTGGAATCACTATTTAAAAGATCGGCAGGGAAAAAAGACTCAGGATCAATACTGCCCGGACATGGCGGATTTCTTGACAGGATAGACAGTTATATTTTTTGTACACCCTCTTTGTATTTCATTATTTTGTATATCTGGAAAACTGTGTGATGTCAGAACGGAAAACAAAGTGAACAGAAATATTGCATTATTGGGATCTACAGGATCTATTGGAAAAAATACTCTTGAAGTAATAAAAAATAACAGTGACAAGTTAAAGATTGTAAGCCTTGCATGTGGAAATAATTTAGATCTGATCAGATCCCAGATCAGGGAATTTACTCCGGAAGTTGTCAGTGTAAATTTAAAGAATGATCGTGATAAACTGAGATCTGATTTTCCACAAATTAAAATATATTCCGGCGAAGAAGGTATAATGGAAGCCGCAATGGCAAATAATGTAGATACTGTTGTTACCGCTACATCAGGAACACATTCAATACATGCAACACTTGAATCAATAAGGAAGGGGAAAAGGATCTGTCTTGCAAATAAGGAGACCCTGGTGACCGCTGGTGAGCTGGTCAATCAATATCTTGATAAATCAGATTCTGAGCTAATACCTATCGACAGTGAGCAAAGTGCAATATTTCAGTGTTTATGTGAAAATGACAGAAAATTCCTGAACAGGGTTATTCTTACCGCATCGGGAGGCCCTTTTTTTAAACTTAACAAGGAAGAGTTCGTAAACATAGGCATTGATGATGCGCTTAATCATCCGGTTTGGTCAATGGGAAAAAAGATAACAATTGATTCTTCTACAATGATGAATAAAGCTCTGGAGATTATTGAAGCTTTTTATCTTTTTAATCTGGATATAGATCAGATCGATCTATTGATTCATCCTCAGAGTATAATACATTCTATGGTCGAATTTTCTGATAATTCAATTATTGCACAGATGGGAATTCCTGATATGAAGATCCCTATACAATATTCCCTCAGTTATCCGGAACGTTTCAACAGTAGTACCGAAAGACTTGATCTTGCAAAAACAAGCAACCTGGAATTTTATGCCCCGGATTCTGAAAAATTCCCTTCAATAAGAATGGCCTATGAGGTTATTGAGGATAAGAAGAATTCAGGCCTGATATTCAACGCATCAAACGAGGTAGCAGTAGAAAGCTTCCTAAACGGGGAAATTTCATTTCCCGGTATATACTATGTCGTGGAAAATATGCTTGATAAATGTAAAAAATATCCAGTCAAATCTTCTGAAGATATCTCTCCAATGATAGAGGAAGTTGAACAATTGACAGCAGAGTTTATAAAAGAAAACATTTCAAAAATGGAGTAAAAAATGGCTTTTATTAGTACCATTATGGTTTTTACTGTAGTTCTTGGCATTATTGTAATTGTACATGAATTCGGCCATTTTATAGCTGCAAGGCTCATGGGTGTCCGTGTTGAAACTTTTTCCTTCGGTTTCGGGAAAAGATTATTCGGGAAAAAAATAGGGGATACGGATTTCAGGATCAGTGTGTTCCCGCTTGGCGGGTATGTGAAAATGGCAGGTGAAGACGAGTATGATCCCGATAATCTGAAAACTGATGAATTTCAAGCTAAAAATCGTGCCCAGAAAATATTTATTCTTCTTATGGGCCCTTTGATGAATATAATTCTGGCGCTACTAATACTAACCATAATTAACATTACAGGAGTTGAGAGTGAAAAATATAAGTCCGAACCTCCCGTTATCGGGCTTATTGCAGAAGAATCCCCAGCTAAAAAAGCAGGTCTTGAAGTTGGAGATCTGGTTCTGAACGTAGATGGATATAAAGTGAAGGACTGGAAAGAACTGGAGCTTGAAATTGGATCAAATCCTGACAATTTGATCAAAATTGTTTATGAGAGAGAAGGGAAACAGTTCTCTACTGAACTAATGGTTGAAAGTGATAATGAATACAATATCGGAGATGCGGGTTTCTATTGGAAGTACAGGGTAATGATCGGTTCTGTTAAAGCTAACTCACCGGCATCTTTTGCGGGCATCCAACCTGATGACATTATCTATTCAATAAATGGAGATGACATAACACCGTTTAATATTACAAAGATTATTTCAAAAAATCCGGGTATCCCTCTTAATTTCAGAATAAAGAGAGGTGAATCTTTTATAGAGAAAGAGATAACTCCTCAAAAATCGGGTGAGAGAGTTGAGATTGGAGTGGGGCTTATACAATACTCTCCGATGATAAATGTAAAATATGGTTTTTTTGATGCTGTGTCAAAGAGTATCAAAGATACGATAAGACTGACTTCACTGG
>JAGLQR010000181.1 GCA_023136725.1 Candidatus Aminicenantota bacterium | reverse complement strand
ATTTTCAATATTTTGTTGAAAACATAACATTAACAATCCATAATCTCAATTATGGAGAAGCTCTTTACAATCCCTTTCTGCACAACACTAGCAACTCTTTTTGTTCTTAACAGCACTAGATATCCGGATTGCCTGGTCTTACCGATGATAATGATAGCAGCAGGATTGTTCGCTGTGTTCTTTGTAATAAAACATTACACCATTTCAATATTATTTATATCAATAGCCATTTCTTTACTTACCGGTCAGAAATTTCTAATCAACAAAAACATCTATCATCAGAAAAAAGAGCTTGATGTATGCGGGGAAGAATATGTAAAGATAAGGGGGAAATTATTGCACTTCCCTGTTATTAGAAACGGAACCTCAACAATAATTGTAAAGGTGGACATGTATGAAGAGATTGCAAAGAAAAAACATGAAACATTTGTTTTGAAAATTACAACAAATGGAGATCTAAGACATCTTAGTTGCGGAGATACCGTTGAGGTCGACACGGTCATAAAAGAACCAAGGCCTTCTATTAATTTTTTCCCGCTACGGTCAAATTCATATTTTCTGGTAAATAACATTCACTTTACCGGATATTCAAAATCTTCCCTGCTTTTTGAAAGAGTGAAGAGATCCGGCATATTAATGCAGCTGACAGGATGGATAAGAGAGAGGGTCAGAGGCCTGATTGAAAAGAAATATCTTAAAAAGGATGGTTATCTCAGAAAAGAAGGGCAGATGCTTGAAGCCCTTCTCCTGGGAGACAGGGGAAGGCTCACACCGGAAGTTAAAGAGGTATTGCTGAAAACAGGAGTATTTCATCTTTTTGCTATTTCAGGCGCTCACATTGGCATTATTGCATTAATTATCCTTTTTTTACTTAACAGAACAGGTTTACGGATGAGAAAAAAGTATCTCATTCTTATCTTTATTCTATTCACCTTCCTTTTACTTACAGGATTCAAGATATCTGCGCAGCGAGCTGTTTTGATGGCAACCCTGATATCTCTCGCAAAAATGTTCTATCTTAAATCTGATATAATTAATATAATATCTTTTACAGGATTTATCCTGCTTGCAAAGGATCCCCGTTATTTTCTCGATCCCGGCTTTATCCTCACATTCACAATTACAGCTGGAATTGTTTCAGGCAGAAAAATATTTTTCGGTGACGGGACAAAAAAGAACTCATATCTTAAGGAAATGATTGCAGCAAATCTAAACGCATCCGCTATATCTATCCCTCTTTCTCTTTTCTTTTTTATGAGATATTCATTTACAGGATTTCTGGCCGGGCCCGTTCTTCTCCCCCTGACAGCAATAATAATGTGTTTATCCCTCCCGCTGATACCCATCTCTCTCCTTCCTCCCATCATGGCAGCACCCTTCACCGCTATGGCAAATCTCCCTCTCCGGATCTTTTTCTTCCTTGCAGAATCTTTCTCAAAAGAACTTGACCTTACAATTTATAGAGCGCCCCCGATCACTCTTATTCTATTTATCACCCTGTTCCTTTTCTTTGTTCTCAGCTTCACTGGAAAAAAGAGAGTGATCAAAATATTTTTCTCTCTCCTTTTCTGCATTGCAATATCAGTTATAATTATCAAACCTCCCCCTTACAACCCCCGATTTCCTGAGATATACTTCCTGGATGTAGGCCAGGGCGATTCCCATATTGTTGTACTTCCGGGAGGCGACTCACTGCTTATTGACGGGGGCGGTTCAAGGTTCGGCAATTTTGAGGTTGGAAAACAAATCGTACTCCCATTTATTCTCCGGCAGGGCATTAAGATCCGATGGATAGCAATTTCTCACTACCATCCGGACCACGTTAAGGGAATTAACGAAATAATTGATATCCTGAGGCCGGAGGAGATATGGATCTCTTCAGCTCCTGACGAGAACACTCTTTATAGTAAGCTTATTGATAAGTGCTCTGGAAATATCCGGATTAGAAAGATCAATGCAGGTTTTCAGATAAATAGCGGAAAAACGGAAATCTCACTCTTATTTCCATTCAAGTTCCTGCAGCCCTTCCGAACCAGGAACGACCACTCTCAGGTTATAAGAATCTCCCACCTCAATAAAACAATTCTCTTCACAGGGGATATTGAGAACAAGGCTGAAAAGGAACTGATAAGCAGATATGGAGAGAAACTTAAGTGTAACATACTTAAAGTTCCCCACCATGGCTCTGGGACATCATCATCAGTCGGATTCCTTAACATGACCGATCCGGATCAGGCCGTATTTTCTCTGGGCCACAGGAACAGTTTCGGGTTCCCGGTCAGAGAAGTAAAGGGAAGATATGAACATCATCATGTAAAATTATTTTATACTTCAGAGCATGGGGGGATCAGGGCAATACTTCGTCCCGAAGGAATAGTATTCGAAGTATCACGATTTGCAGAACAGAGGGGCGTTAATTTTTAACATTTCCTACTCGGGCAATATAAACACTTCTTGATTTCTTGGGGAAACTCTATTAATATTATTTCATTATGGAAGGAAAAAAAATTCTTATAGTTGATGATGAAGGATACATAGGTGATCTGGTCGTCGATTTCCTTGCACTCGAGAATATATCAGGAGTTAAATCTGAAGATTTTGAAACAGCACTTGAAAAAGCCGGAGAAGATACATTTGACCTTATAATTGCAGATGTGAACATAGGAAATGCAAGTGTTGAAGATTTTATTACCTCACTGAAAACTAATAACATTAATACTCCGGTGGCACTCATGACAGGAGACCACAGGATCGACAATGAGTTTACTTTTAAGGCAGGTGCAATAGGGATCATACACAAACCGTTCCAGGTTGCCCCTTTTCTGGCCAGTATCAAGGAATTCTTGGAGAAAAAATGAAAAAGATTCTTTTTGCCCTGCTGCTGACAATTACACTTACATTAGGGTCAGCAGAGATACTTGAATACAGCAAGCTGAAAAAAGGGATGGAAGGAGAAGGGAAAACCATCTTTAAAGGAACGAATATTGAAACTTTCAAGTTTAAGATCCTCGGTTTTCTCGAAAATTTCTCACCGGGAAAGAATCTGATAATTGCTGAATTGTTTGCCCCCGAACTGGAAGGGATAGGTGTTATCGCGGGTATGTCCGGCAGCCCGGTCTTCATAAACGGGAAAATAATCGGATCGGTCTCATATGGTTTCAGTTTTTCCAAAAAGCCAATTGCAGGTATTACTCCGATCGAGGATATTCTGAAAGTAAAAGATTATGACACGCCGGAATATACAATTGATATTTCAGATATAAAGATTAAGTTTGATGATCAGAACGTAAAGAACATTAAAAATATTCTGAAAAGGGAAATTATCAGACGGATTGATCCGGCTTCTGTAGAAGGAGCCCTCCCTATCGGACTTCTTTCCACAAGCAGGGGGATTTTAGGCCAGGCAGACAAATTATTAAGACCTCTGTTTACTCCATCAAACAATCTAAAACTGGATAGTTCCAAACAGAAGAAAACACAACTCACAGGCTCCATCCGTGGTGCAGATGCCGTTTCCATCCCGCTTGTCAGAGGTGATTTTGAATATTCTTCATCCGGGACAGTTACATATACTGATGGAAAAAAAGTTTATCTCTTCGGACATCCGTTCTTCAATCTGGGCAAAGTTGAATTCCCGATGCACAAGGCGGAGGTAGTCTCTGTAGTACCGTCTTACCAGGAATCTTTTAAGCTGTCATCAACCCGGGAAATGATCGGGACTATAACCCAGGACAGATTTTCCGCCGTAATGGGTGAGATGGGGAAATCACCCTACATGATCCCTCTTCAGATCTTTTTCAGCAACAGGAACCGGAAATTCAATGTTGAAATGATAAACCACCCGCTTCTTACTCCCGCCATGGTCCAGCTATCTGTAGCAAATATATTTCTAACAGAGATCCAGCAATATGGATTTAATTCGATCAAGGTCGACGGAAAAATATTTATTGAGAATGAGAAGAACATAATTATTAATGATCTTTTCAGCGGCGGGAACTCTTACAATGAGTTTGCAGACCTGCTCCTCGCTATAAATTTCTTTATCATGAACAACAAGGAGAAGCAGATAAAGATACAGAAAATGGATTTCAATGTTAATGTATCAGAGACTGTAAAAAGAGGGGAAATATCAAGTGTCCTCATAAACAAAAATGTGTTCAGGCCGGGTGAACTCATAGATATAAAAATTATAATGAGGAACGATAGAGGATCTATGTCCACAGAGAGCATAAGGCTGAAAGCTCCTGCATTGAAAAACGGCTCTGAGTTCCGGATCCTTATCGCAGATAAAAATGAGATAGGGAAATTCGAAGCCAAGAATATTAAATCATCATTCTTTCCCTCCACATTGAACTCATTGATCAGGGCTATAAACAACATCAGAAAAAATAACAGAATTTATATAAAAATAATCGTTCCGGAAAAAGGGATTTTCGTGAAAGGTTACGAATTCTCAAACCTTCCGGCCGGACTGAGAACTCTTTACGATTATA
>JAGLQR010000180.1 GCA_023136725.1 Candidatus Aminicenantota bacterium | reverse complement strand
TTTCTTTTTAGTTTTATCAGATCCGAAGGCGAACTGCCCCAGTGAATTCCCTGTCAGTCCCAGGATTGAAGCCATCTTAATAAAATTTCTGCGATTAATATTATGCTCTTTTTTTTGCCGTGTAGACATACTATGCCTCCTATTATAGGTCGGGATTTTTGCGCCCTCCATTAAACTTAATGATTTTTCCCTTCCATGTCAATTTAACCCTTCTTGTTATATAATATATTCAGGAGAGGAAAATTTCATTTTATAAAGCCATATCAGGTTTTTATGATCAGATATTTCCTTTTTCTGAGAAGAAAAAGAGTTTTCTCAAATCACTTTCCGGGGATAAGAAGGGGAATTATCTCGATATCGGATGTGCCACAGGCGGCCAGGTTATTTTTGCGGAAGAGCTCGGATATTCTTCATACGGACTTGATAACGATCCGGATCTGCTCCGGATCGCTGAAGAGAAAAAAATAAAAAAAGGCTCTGATGCTGAATTTATTTTCGGTGATATGAGAAAGGTCTCAGATCTTTTCCCCGAGATCAGATTTAATGTTATTACCTGTATGGGGAATACACTTGTTCACCTCGGGTCATATTCTGAATTGTGCCGTTTATTTGACTCTGTTTATTCACAATTGGAAAAAGGGGGGATATTTGCTGCACAAATAGTTAATTATGATAATCCTCGTACTAAAGGTGTAATGGCGTTTAAAGATATAGAGGGTGATGACTTCATATTTGTCCGGGGTAATAAAGTTGTTGAGAATGGAGAAGCGATCGAATTTTCCGGCGAGCTTATCTTGAAGAAGACGGGAGAGAAGTTCAGGAACACGGTTTCTCTTTATCCTGTTTATAGCAGTGCTGTCAGGAGAGGGCTGGAAGGATCGGGTTTTAGTTCAATAAGTTTTTACGGGAATTTTGATCGGGAAGCTTATGAAGATACCAGCAATGCATTAATTTTCATTGCAGAGAAATAATATGAACAGAGTAACGATCATTCTTCCATGTGCAGGAGAGGGGAAAAGGCTTGGTTTAAAAGGGCCGAAGGAGTTGTTCGAAATATATCCCGGGAAAAAGCTGATTGATTATTCACTAGAGCATATTAAAGCATTTAATAATTCAAGAGAAAGAGATGAAATGGATGTAAGGATCGGAGTAATAACAGTGATCAAGCCCGGGAAAGAGAATGTTTTTCACTATGTTTCTGAGAGATTACCAACAGTCGATGTAAATTATGTAATGTTCAATAATTATTTCAGAGAGTGGCCCGGATCTGTTTATTCTGCAAATATGGAATTCTCGGATATTAATATTGTTCTCCTGCCGGATTCTTTTATAAAGTTCGGTTCAGATGATCTTATCTATTCTGATACAAACGGGGAAACTCTTATCGGTAAGGCGATCAGAATTCTCTTTGAAGAAAATGTGGTCTTCGGTATAACAAAGTGTACCGAGAGCAATATGATCTCCACACTTGGCGCAGTCAGGGTTGAAAAAAATAAAATAACAAAATTTAAAGATAAACCTACAGAAAACATCGATCAATACAATGGGATCTGGGGGGCTTATGGTTTCCGTGAATGTGCTGCCCGCAGTTTATATGAATTCCTTATTGATTCAGTTGAAAAAAGTGGTAAAAAAGAACATATGCTGAAGGAATTAGCTCCATCAGTGTTTTTTATCGACACCTATCATGATCTGGGTACTGTTGATTCAGTTGAAAAATTCATAAGTTCAGGTAGTAATTGATCAATCGGGAAGCCCGGGTAAACCAAAATCCATAACAGAGCTCAGGTATTCTTTTGCGGAATTTATAGTTCTTTTTAATTCTTCAGCCTCCCTTACCATAGGTGATTCCACATTGGTAAAAAGATCACTTATATTTTTTAAGTTATTTCCGGCCGCAACATTGATTATAGAATTTGATCTTGAAATTACCGAAGGTTTGTCCAGGTTTTGGAATAAAATGATCCCCAGTGAAAGAATAATGATGAAAAGTGTGGCAGCAACAGGAACAAAGGAAAATATCCGGCTTTTTAGTTTCACTATATTTTCTTCTCCCGGATTTTCTAAATGTGAGAATATCTTTTTGTTTAATTCATGAATTGAAGAGTCTGTAATACCTGTGTCAGAATCGGTTTCTTTTAATTGCTTCTCCAGGTCCAAGTATGCACTGCAGTCCCGGCAGTTCTTTAGATGGGTGCGAACCATTCCCGGAAGTGTTTTACCCGATTCTTCACAATTGTCGATTATGATCTTTGAAATTAAACATCTCATTTTTTCACTCCTAATGTCATACTCTTTTCCGGATACTTTTGCAATGGCATTCCGGGTTCAACGGTTCTGTTCATGATCCGGATCAGTTCGTTCTTTGCCCTGTATAAAATAACACGAATATTAACTGATGTTTTTCCTGTTATTTTTACAATTTCTTTTATTGTCAAACCATCCCCATACCGGAGCCGAATGACCTCATACTTGACAGTCCCCAACTTGTCTGCTGCTTCCCAGATACTGCTGACATCATTCTTTATCATTTTTTCTTCCGGTGATTCAGTCGTGGGGCTTAACGGGAAGATGGGTTTTCTTTCACGGACGTTAGTATATCTGAAGTGGCTTACTGAAATCCTCATTGCAATAGTGTATATCCATGTTGAAAAATTCCATTTGGGATCATAACCTGACAGATTTTTATATACCTTGAGGAAAGTCTCCTGAATAATATCCTCAGTATCTTCTCTGTTACCGGTCCTGTTAAAAATAAAAAGGTATAGCTTTTTGCTATACCTTTTTACTAAAATTTCAAAATCCTGCCTGGAGCCGTTGAGGCTGTTTTCAACAAGATCTCTGTCAGTTACGATCTGTTCCACTTTTAATGTTTATCTATGTTATCAATTATGAAATCTGATGGGATGAACATTTTTGCTTCAACTATGTTTCCTTTTGAAGAAATTTGGATCGAATTAATTATCTTTTCTTTTCCACGCATGTCCTTCTTACTCATCCTGGCGAGAGCAAGAAGCCCGTTTCCTATCTGCATTATATTCTTTGCGGCTTCTATCGACTCAGTCTGAAGTTTTAAAGATAACCTCATATCGCTATTCTGTTCCATTGCAAGGAAGAGCGCCATTTTTGCTTTATTGATCATTATTGGGGATTTGTTGTGTTTGCCGACCAGTTTGGACAGGTCACCTGCCAGAGCGAAAAGTATTGAGTTACCCGGAATTTCTCTCATTCTTTTAGAAAGATCAGATCCCTTGAAGTTCGGCTTTTTGCCTTTGATAACATCAAGAGCATATTCCATGTTTACTCTGCTGTGAGTGATAACAAGAAGATTGTTGTTGACAAAGGCACCGAAATCATCATCATCCCAGTGATAAACCTTGAAGTTCCCGTATTTTGATATTTCGGGTTTTTCTTCTGACTCAAGTCTTTTAATGATTTTTTTCCTGTCAAAATCTCCGTTTATCAGAACTACCGCATTTTTGTCTCCTTTATCAACACCATAGACAGAGACGGAATAGAGATCTTTAAGAATGTTGAAATTAAGTTCATTTAGAAGGTCTTTATTCTTGTGATCGATCTTAATCTTCTTTTCATCATAGATGCTGTCCCAGAGTCTTGTTTTGATAAATGCCTTGAAATCCAGGTGGATCACCCATTTTGTATCTGAAGCGATATATTTCTTCTGTAATTCAAAGGCTTGAACCTGAGATGTGAAAAAAGCAATGGATAATACTATAAGAAGTCCTGCTAATACTAATTTTTTAATTGTTTTCATATCTTTCTCCTATAAAGCTTGTACGCCCATGAGACTGATATGTTACACGTGAATTCTATTAAAAAAGTTTTTCCAGCTCTGATATATAACCCAGTTTTCTCTGATCACTTCTTTCTATTGCCTTCTTCTTCATACCCTCAATTTCAATTATGATAATTTCAATAGCTCTTTTCAGTTCAGTCCCCTTCAGATATTTTCTACAGAACATTATCCTGTTCCTCTGGAAATAAAATGTCGTATAAACCGGTTTCTTGTGACATGTTTGTCCTATCCCGTGAAATACTTTTGCTTCGGGACTTCTGGCCATTCTTATCCCGGAATTATGACAGCGGAATGAGAGGTCTGCATCTTCCCAATATGTATGAAATAGCTCATCCATGCCTCCGGTTTCTCTGAAAACATCTTCTCGCATCCATAGTGCAGTTCCCGGGATATAGTCTTTCCCGGGTTCGAGATAAACAGGTTGCGGATGGCTATGGTAGTGAGAGAGAGTGAATCTTTTGTTGTCAAAATAACCGCCGATCGAATCTATTTTCTCCGGATATTTAAGATAAAAAATTGAAGGTGCAATAAAACCTGAATCTGTTTTCTTTTCGGTTTTGAGGCAATTAAAAAGAGTTGCTGAATCTATAATAGTGTCATTTGTAAGAAACAGAACGGACCTTGCTCCACAATTGAATACCCACTTCATTGTGGAATTGAAACCTCCCGAATATCCTCTGT
>JAGLQR010000018.1 GCA_023136725.1 Candidatus Aminicenantota bacterium | reverse complement strand
TGTCCGTATTTTCAGCATTCCTTATTACCAGAGGGAATATAGCTTCTTCTTCCGGTATGATTATCTCGAAATTATCAGAAGGTTTGCTGAACTTTTCTGAAGAAGTAACAAATATCCTTGAACAAATCTCACTTAATTCTGTTTCACCTGTTGACTGTATCGAATACTTATATTCAGGGAGCTGAATCTGCTCCTGATATATGAATCCTTTTTTAATTGAAAAATTAATACCCGGAATTGAGATTCCCGTTTTTGTGTCATTATTATTTGCAAGCTGTTCAATATGATCAAAATCGATATTCAGGAGATTTCCTTTAATATTTCTTATGAATTCCCTGATTATATGTCTTCTAAGTGCAAGAGGTTCGATCATCAATATTTTAACAGGCAGGATTTCATTGCAGATAAGGTTTTCAGATAAAAACTTTTGTGCTTTGTTCCGGAAGTATTCAAACTCTTCCTGTATGATAGAGACTGTGCGGAATATATGTTTATCGATATCGGGTTCAATCTTCTCAATCTCCGGAATAAGGTTATTTCTGATATTATTACGCAAAAAGGTGTTAGATCTATTGGTAGGGTCTGAAAAAAATTCTTCATCCGACCTGTTGAGAAATTCATGTATCTCAGACTTGGTAAATATCAAAATGGGCCTGATGATCTTTTGTCCCTTCAAACCGAATATTCCACTCAGACCCTGTAATCCGCTCCCTCTGAAAAGCTTGATAAAGAAAGTTTCAGTGAGATCTGATTTTGAGTGGCCTGTCGCTATCTTGGGATTCGGGAATTTTTCTGATATTTTGTTAAAAAAATCATATCTGGAAATTGAAGCGGCATTTTCAAGATTGAGTTTGTTTCGTGATTTAAAACTGATCACATCGGAACTACCTTTTATCAGATCTATCTTCTTTTTCTCCAGATAATTTTCAACCCATTTTTCCTCTTCATTTGAGTCTTCTCTGAGTTTGTGATTAAAATATGCTGCTTTCAGAGTGAACCTGATGTCTTCCTGCAAACGTTTCAGCATTAAAAGAAGAGTGACTGAATCTTTCCCTCCGGAAAATGCAGATATAACAGTGTCATTCTCAATGATCAGGTTATTCTGTCTTATGTTGTTATAAAATCGTTGATATAAATATTTCATAAAAAAAAATAGCGGTGGAGGGATTTGAACCCCCGGCATATCGGATATGAGCCAACTGCTCTACCGGCTGAGCTACACCGCCATTGAATTGATTATAGTCGAATTTCCGATATTAATCAAGAGATCGGAGAGGGTGGGATTCGAACCCACGGAACCGTTTCCAGCTCACACGCTTTCCAAGCGTGCTCCTTCAACCACTCGGACACCTCTCCAATTGGAAAGTTCACATTCTATAATTATTTTCGGATAAATTCAAGAATAGTGGAAAATTTTAATCTTTTTCTGCTATCTTTTAAATTATTCAATAATGTTCCAGTTTTATTTCTTATATCTGAAAAATCTGTTACAATTCAAAGTAAGAAAACGGCCCGGGAACCCGACAATACATGCGTGTGAACCTTGTCAGGACCGGAAGGTAGCAGCAATAAGCACGATTTTGTATGTGTTCGGGATTTCCCGGGTCTTTTTAAATAAAAAAAAATGTATCTCGCACTAGCACGTAAATACAGGCCCAAGACCTTTAAGGAATTGATAGGGCAGCCCCACATCACCAAAACGCTTCAGAATGCTATAAGAATGGACAAGTTATATCCTGCACTTATATTCTCAGGGATGAAGGGTGTAGGGAAGACTTCAGCAGCACGAATACTTGCGAAGGCAATGAATTGTGAGGCAGGTCCTGCACCTGAACCATGCAATAAATGTGCGATCTGTAACGAGATCAATGAAGACAAGTCACCCGATTATATCGAGATAGACGGGGCATCCAATAACGGAGTAGAAGAGGTGAGAAGCCTCAGGGAAAAGATCAAATACAAGCCTTTTAAAAATCGTTTCAGAATGATTGTTATTGATGAAGTTCATATGTTGTCAAACTCTGCCTGGAATGCTCTCCTTAAAACTGTTGAAGAACCTCCTGAACATACCTATTTTATAATGGCTACAACTGATTTTCATAAAATACCATCCACAATTGTCTCAAGATGCCAGCATTTTGAATTTAAAAGAATTCCTGTTGAAGTGATTACTTCTGTTCTGGAAAATATTGTTGATAAAGAAAAGATAGAAATTTCAAAATATGGCCTCTACCTTATTGCAAAGTCAGCAGATGGAAGCTTGAGGGATTCAAAAAAAATCCTGGATCAGGCGATTGCCATATCTGATGGAAAGATCGAAGACAAAGATGTAATTGATATATTAGGGATAATCGAAGAAGAGATCTTCATTGAAATTACATCTGCCTATTTGTCGCGTGACAGGAAAAAGATCATACTGGTCATTGATGATTTAACTGAAAGAGGAATTGATGTCAGATTCTTTTATTACGAATATATTAAATTTCTCCGTAATCTGATGGTCCTGAAATCGGATATTGAAATCGAAAAACTTCACAATCTAAATCCGGAAAATGTTTCAAAAATAAAAATGCTTATTAAAGATTTGAAAGAAATTGAACTTTTAAGATATTTTAATGCGGTTAAGGATCTTGAAATTACAATAAAAAATACTGAAAATCCAAAAATTATTCTCGAATACCTGTTTATCAAACTATCATACTTCCCTTCTCTTATGTCAATTGAGCAATTGATTGAAAATGCCGGATCAGGAAGTAAAAGTAAACCGGTAAAAAGCACTCCTTTGGCGGATAGTCCTGATATCACCGTAGAAATTAAAAAAGCAGAATCTGCTGATAAAGAGATCAGAACAACTTCAAAAGAAGACTCCGATGCAGTTAAAACTGAACAGAAGAAAAAGGAAAAACCTGAGCAGGCATATGAAAAAGCATCTGATGATAATGAGAGTATTGAAAAAATAAAAAAAGACAAACAGATAAAAAATCTGACCAGCAAGATTCAGGGAAGAATTATATCAATTGAAAATTTAGAAGGAGATAAATAATGGCAAAAATACCAAATATGAACCAATTAATGAAGATGGCTCAGGATATGTCGAAACAGATGGAAGATAAAATGAGTTCTATCGAAGCAGAAGGGAATGCCGGAGGAGGAATGGTTAAGGTCATACTTAACGGACATAAGAATATTCTCTCAATTGAAATTTCCAAAGAGGTAGTGGATCCGGATGATGTTGAAATGCTTCAGGACCTGATAACCGCAGCTTTTAATGATGCAATAAGCAAAGTTGACGAAGAACTAAAGGATAATCTCGGTTCTTCCCTGCCTGGAGGGCTTCCCGGAGGAATGCCTTTCCCGGGATTTTAATAAATAAATCCTGAGGATATTATGTACGATTTTACACAACCTGTTGCAAATCTTGTTAATGAATTGAGGAAAATCCCCGGTATAGGTACAAAATCTGCTCAAAGAATTGCATTTCACCTGCTTAAGACTGACAAAGACAAAGTGTTGGCACTTTCTGATTCAATAAACAATGCAATGGAGAAAACACGTTTTTGTAAAATTTGTAATAATATAACTGAATTTGAGATCTGTGAGATATGTGAAGGCAAGGGTCGTGATATCACAAAAATATGTGTAGTTGAGGAACCATTTAATATCCTCTCCATAGAAAGAACAGGCCTGTATAAAGGGATGTACCATGTTCTATCAGGAAACCTGTCTCCGATCAGAGGGATCGGGCCTGATGAACTTAAAATCAGCAGTCTGGAAAGAAGGTTGGATTCCGGAGAAACTGAAGAGGTCATAATTGCAACAAGCCCTACAGTCGAAGGTAATGCCACTGCAATTTTTATATTTGATCTCCTGAAGAAAAAGAGTATTAAAATTACAAGGATCGCAATGGGTTTGCCGATTGGAGCTGATCTCGATTATGTTGATTCTGTTACGATTGCAAAATCATTCGAAGGCAGGATAGAATTCAAATAATATGTTATTAATAAGGCAAATTGTTGAAAAGGCTGAACTTTAGTGTTGATTTAAATTTAAAATAGAGATAAAATTAGGACAATGAAAGAGAATTTTGTTATTTACAACGAAGAATATTTTCAGATCAAGAAAGTTCTTGAGGAGTTAAAAGCTTCTGTAAGTGCTGACATTGTTTTTGTGACTGATTCTGAAGGGCATTGCATAGCTGCGACTGATGGTATGGATGATTCATATTTGAATTCAATATCGTCTCTTATTGCCGGCAGTATAGCTGCAATAAACAGTATTGCGCAAATGCTTGAGATTGCAAAATTTGAAACGGTTCTTACTGAATCTATGGAAAAAAACCTGTATATTTCCCTGATAAATGAGAGGATGGTATTAATCGTCATTTTTGAAAAAACTTCCAATCTGGGTATTGTAAGGCTGAAAGGCAAACATGCAAATGAAAGATTAAAAGAAGTTTTTGTAACTATCAATAGAAAACTTAAGGATAATTCATATAGTGAAAATCATTCACCCTTTGAAGGTGTATCCGATGAAGATATTGACCAGATCTTTGGAGACTGACATTGTCCTTCCTCAACTATTCTACTAAAGAAATAAACTTTAAGATTGTATATTACGGTCCCGGCCTCAGTGGAAAAACTACTAATATAAAGGAAATATACAACAAGATAAAGCAGGATAACAAAGGGAAACTTGTAAGTTTGGCTACCGAAACAGAGAGGACATTGTTTTTTGATTTTTTCCCACTTGATCTCGGGACAATCAGCGGATATAAAGTTAAATTCCACCTTTATACAGTTCCCGGTCAGATATACTATAGTAGTTCAAGAAAATTGATCCTTAAAGGTGTGGATGGTGTTGTATTTGTAGCAGATTCCCAGCGGGAAAGATTCGAGGCAAATATCGAAAGTTTGAACGATATGCTTGAAAACCTGAGAGAATATAATCTTCAATTTGAAGAACTTCCATATATCCTTCAGCTTAACAAAAGGGACCTGCCCAATATTACTCCCGCAAACGAACTTATCGAAACTCTTAGAAGAAAAGGGGAACCGGTTGTAGAGGCTGTAGCTATGAAAAGTACAGGAGTTATTGAAACTCTTAAAGCTATATCAAGGCTTGTAATGAAAGACGTTAAAGCAAAACTAGGCTAGGGGATAAAATCATGCCAGGAAAAACCGTAATAGAAAAAATTTTTGCCAACCATTCCGAAGAGGATATATCTCCCGGAAAAATTGTCTGGATAGATCTGGATGTTGTTACAGCAAGAGATTTCGGTGGACCTAATGTTGTGAAAAACTTTCACAAGAACTATGAAGGAGAGAGTGTTTTTGACCCTTCCAAAGTTTTTTTTACATTTGATCTTACCGTACCGCCTAAAACAATCCAATATGCGAATAATCAGATGATCTGCCGTAAGTTCGCAAAAGAAAAAGGTGTTAAGGTTTTTGATATAGACAAGGGAATAGGAACTCATACTTTAATTGAGAATGGACTTGTACAATCGGGATCTATTGTTGTTGGAACAGACAGCCATATGAATATTCTCGGTGCGGTAAATTCATTCGGACAGGGTATGGGTGATGTTGACATTACATTTGGTTTCAGATACGGAAGGACCTGGTTCGAAGTGCCTGAAACCGTCAAGGTAAATATAGAAGGAAATCCTTCATATGAGTATAGTGCGAAAGATCTCGTTATCAAAGTTCTGAGTATTTTAAGAACTGATAAAATTCTTGGAAAATCTGTTGAATTTTACGGTGATCCGATTGAAAAACTTGATCTTCCGGAAAGGATCACTTTTCTCAGTATGATAACTGAAATGGGGGGAATTGTGGGATTTATTCCTTTCAATAGCAATACTGAAAATGAGATAAAGAAAATGTCAGGGCTTGATAATGTAGCTCCTGAAATTAAAGCTGATGAAGATGCGTCCTATTTTGATATCATAGATCTGGATATTTCCGATATCGAGAGCATGGTCTCAGCACCTCCTTATCCTCATAACGGGATGAAAGTTTCCGATCTTGATAAGGTTAATGTAGATTTCGGATTTGTTGGTTCCTGTACAAACGGGAGAATCGAGGATATCCTCAAAGTATGGACGATCCTTAAGGGAAAGAGGATCAAGGAAGGTGTTCAACTTTCGATCGTTCCGGCAACTGTAGAGGTGTATAAGCAGGCATTTGAGAAGGGGATACTTAAAGATCTTCTGGATGCAGGTGCGATTATTTCAAATCCGGGATGCGGCGGGTGTGCACAGGGACATATCGGGATGACAGGAAAAGGTGAAGTAATGGTTTCGACAGGAAACAGAAATTTCCCCGGAAAGCAGGGAGACGGTTTTAATTATCTGACATCTCCGGAAGTTGTCGCTTTTTCAGTACTGAACGGATTCATTTCTGACAGGGAGTTTTAAATGACTGATTTTAAAATAAAAGGTAAAGTTTGGCTTATTACTGATAATAATGGCGAACTAATAAATGATATAGATACTGACCAGATATTTCACAATGCATTTCTTCATATCACTGAAATAAGTGAGATGGGGGAGCATACATTCGGTAATCTTGAAGGGTGGGAAGATTTTCCTGAAAAGTGTAATCCCGGAGACATAGTTTTTGCAGGTTCCAATTTCGGAGCAGGGTCGTCACGTCAGCAGGCAGTCGACTGTTTTGAAGCTTTGGGAATTAAGGCAATTGTTTCTGAATCATATGGCGCCATTTATAAAAGAAATGCTATAAACTCAGGATTCCCTATACTTATTTTCCAACAGATTAACAATTTTGTAAAAGAAGGCGCCATAAAAAATCTCGACGAGATAGAAATTGATTTTATAGCCGGAGAACTTAAGAATGTTTCATCAGGAAAGATTTTCAAAATTGATCCTTTTTCAAAAGTTCAAAAAGACATTATGGAAAAGGGGAGCCTTCTCACAATTTAGCAATTGCTGTATATCCAAAATATGCTGATAGTATTGACTTTTCAGCTGTTTTAATGTAAATATAACCTTATCCGGGAGGATTTTATAATGAACAAAAATGACTTGGTTACGGAATTGCTGAAAGATTCAGACATGACAAAAACCAAAGCTCTGAAATTTGTGGACCTTATGATCGATACAATTGCAGATGAACTGAAGAGAAAGGATGGAAAACTCACACTTGTCGGTTTCGGTACATTCAAGGCAATCACAAAAAAAAGAAAAAAAGGACGAAATCCCCGGACCGGAGAAGAAATTATTATTCCAAAGAGAAAGAGTGTAAAATTTCTTCCTGGAAAAAAACTTAAGGAATTAGTAGAGTGATCGTTTGATCATCGCAGAGGCGCGTAGCTCAGTTGGTTAGAGTGCTATCTTGACATGGTAGAAGTCGGCGGTTCGAGCCCGCCCGCGCCTATTTATTTGAATGGGAAAAAACAGAGACACTATTTTGTTAAAAGTTGACGGAGAACTTAAGGATCTTTCATATCCGACAGAAATGAAATCGGAAGTAGAAGAGATCGGTAAAGATGCTCCTGAGGCTGGTGAAACATATAGGCACAGTTGTGCTCATTTGCTGGCTCAGGCAGTAATTGAACTTTATCCCGGGACCCAATACGGGATCGGGCCTGCACTTGAAAATAGTTTTTATTATGACTTCATGACAAAAGAGCCTTTTACTCCTGAAGATATTGATAAGATAACAAAAAAAATGAGGTTCCTTATCAAACAGAATCTTAAGATCGAAAACAAGATTATGAAGAAAACGGAATCAATTAAAATGTTCCGGGAACTGGGACAGCATCTTAAAGTTGAACTTATTGAAGAAAAAGTTGAAGGCGATGATGTTTCTGTTTATACTCAGGGAGATTTCACAGATCTCTGTAAAGGTCCCCATTTGCCATCTACCGGATTTTTGAAAAATTTCAAACTGACCTCCATCGCATCATCTTATTGGAAAGGGGATGAAAAAAATAGTTCAATGCAGAGGGTTTACGGTGTGGTTTTCCCAACCGAGGAACTTCTTAAAGAGCATATTGAAATGCTTAAAGAAGCGAAAAAGCGGGATCATCGGAAATTGGGAAAGGAATTGGACCTTTTTTCCATAAGCGATGATATAGGTGCAGGCCTGGTATTGTGGCATCCGAAAGGGAGTATGGTCAGGCATGAGATCGAAAAATTCTGGTATGAAGAGCATCTTAAAAATGGTTACCAATTAGTAAACTCTCCCCATATAGCAAGATATGAATTATGGGATACAAGCGGACATAATTCATTCTATACTGAGAATATGTTCACTCCAATTGAATTTGATAATACAAAATATAGATTAAAGCCTATGAACTGTCCTTTCCATATTGAAGTGTTCAGGTCACGAAACAGAAGTTACAGAGAAATGCCTTTCAGGTGGGCAGAGCTTGGTACAGTATACAGGTATGAAAGAAGCGGAGTTCTTCACGGACTTTTGAGAGTACGTGGTTTTACTCAGGATGATGCACATCATTTCTGTACACCTGAGCAGCTTGATAGCGAAGTGGAAGAACTCATTGATTTCAGCCTTAAAATGTTAAATAAATTCGGGTTTGAAGAGTTGGAAATATTCCTCTCAACAAGGCCTGAGAAATATGTAGGGGATGTGTCTGATTGGGATAAAGCAACTGATGCACTTAAAGGGGCTCTTGACAGGCTTAATGTTAATTATGAAATAGATCCGGGAGAAGGCGTATTTTACGGCCCGAAGATAGATATTAAAGTAAAGGATCAGTTAAGACGTTCATGGCAGTGTACAACAATCCAGGTAGATTTTAATCTTCCCGAAAGATTTAATCTCAAGTATTCTGACAATGATGGGAAAATAAAAAAACCGATAATGATCCACAGAGCTCTTCTCGGATCACTTGAACGTTTTTTTGGAATTCTGATTGAGCATTATGGAGGTGCATTCCCGTTGTGGCTTGCGCCTGTTCAGGTAATAATACTTCCGGTGACAGATAAAAATCATAAATATTCGGCTGAAATTAAACAGAAAATATCAGAAAACGGGTTCAGAGTTGAAGTTGATGACAGAAATGAAGGGATAGGAAGGAAGATCAGGGATGCAGAGAATATGAAAATACCCTATATTCTCATTATCGGGGAAGAAGAGGAAAAGGAAGGGAATATATCTTTCCGTATTCACAAGAAGGGTGATCAGGGAAAGATCAGTATTTCTAAATTCATTAAAGAAATCGATAGGATTAGAGAGGAGAAATGTCCGGAACATGAAATACAATAAGCATATAAAAAAGAAAAGGCTTCACCAGATCAATGAAGAGATCAGGGCTGCACAAGTAAGACTGATTGATGAAGAAAAGAATCAAGTGGGAATCGTCCCAATCACTAAAGCTCTTGATATGGCAAAGGAAAAGGAACTTGATCTGGTGGCAATATCTCCTAATGCTGATCCACCGGTATGCAGGCTTCTTGATTATGGGAAATATGTATACTCGCTTCAGAAGAAAGCACATGAAGCGCAGAAGATGCAGAGAAAGGTCCATATAAAAGAAATAAAATTCACTCCTGTTATCGGAGATCATGATATCGAAGTAAAATTAAAAAAAATAAAACAATTTCTCGAAGAAGGAAATAAAGTAAAGATTACAATATGGCTGAAAGGAAGACAAAAGAGAAAACCAGAAATGCTTAATACCATGACCGACAGGATCGTTGAAATCCTGAAGGATATTTCAGATATTGAATCACCACCTAAAAGAGAGAGGTGGAGCTTCCATATTCTTATCGGACAGAAAAAAGGGGGAAAAGATGCCAAAACTAAAGACTCATAGAGGGGCAAAAAAAAGGTTGAAAGTAACCGGAACAGGAAAAATCATGAGAATGAAAGCAAATGCTTCGCATATACTTACAAAAAAAAGCAAAAAGAGGAAAAGGAACCTGAAACAATCTACAGTTGTAGTGAGTGAAGAGTTCAAAAGATTAAAATCTTTGTTACCTTATTCTTAGGGGGAAAAAATGCCAAGAGTTACTAGAGGAAATAAAAAATTATTAAGAAGAAAGAAGATCTTAAAGCTTGCAAAGGGATTTTTCGGTACAAAAAAATCTAATTACAGAACTGCAAAAGAAGCTGTAGAAAAATCATTAACCTATGCATATAGAGACAGAAGGAATAAGAAAAGGGATTTCAGAAAACTCTGGAATATCAGGATTAATGCTGCAGTTAGAGAATATGATCTGAATTATTCAAAATTCATTAACGGACTTAAGAAGGCTGATATTTTACTTAATAGAAAAGTATTGTCAAATCTTGCGGTCAATGACCCGGAAACCTTCAAGCTCATTGTTGAAAAAGCTAAAGCTTCCTTATGATCGATGATCTCAGAAAAGAGATTGAAAACATAAAAGAAAAGTTAATACATGAAATAGATAACATTCAATCTCTCGAAGAATACCAAAGTCTCAGGGATAAGTATCTAAGCAGGAAAAAAGGGATCCTTACAGCCCTGATGACAAAACTGAAAGAGCTGCCTCCGACTGAAAAACCTGTTTTCGGTAATATCCTGAATTCAGCTAAGAAATTCACTGAAGAAAAACTAAGTGAAGCTGAAATTCAATTAGGGAGTAAATCTGAAAAGAGAATTGATTGCACCCTGCCTGAATTTGATACTATTGTCGGAAGCACCCACCTGATCACATTCATCAGAAGATCAATTGAAAATATTTTTATGAATATGGGTTACAAGATAGCAGAAGGTCCTGAGATCGAATTTGATGAAAACAATTTTACCCTCCTTAATTTCAAAGAGGATCATCCGGCCAGAGATGAACAGGATACATTTTTTATAAAGAATTTTCCCGATATGTTATTGCGGACCCATACATCTCCTGTTCAGGTCAGGTATATGCAGAATAACAAACCCCCGATAAAAATAATATCACCCGGCAAAGTGTTTCGTAAAGATGAACCGGATGCTACTCATGTTCCCGTTTTTCACCAGATCGAAGGTTTGTTGGTTGATACCGATATAAATTTTTCACATCTCAAAGGGACTCTCGAAATTTTTCTCAGAGCTCTATTCGGTGATGATACCAACCTCAGATTCAGGCCCGGATATTTTCCTTTTACCGAGCCTTCAGCTGAAGTTGATATAAGCTGTTTCCTCTGTGGTGGAAAAAACAACAAATGCCGGATATGTAAAGGGAGTGGCTGGCTGGAAATACTTGGAAGTGGCATGGTTCATAGAGAAGTATTAAAAAATTGTGGAATAGATCCCGACATATATTCAGGATTTGCTTTCGGGCTTGGAATTGAAAGAATTGCAATGCTCAAATACGGAGTAACGGATCTAAGGTTTCTCTTTGAAAATGATCTCAGGTTCAATAATCAATTCGGATAAAAAATGAGAATAAATTTAGATTATTTAAAGAAATTCATTGATCATAAATATAACAAGCAGGATTTGAAAGAGCTTCTTGCTTCTATAGGAATAGAAGTTAATGAGATGATTGAAATTAACGGTAGGGATGTATTTGAAGTTGAGATAACTCCAAATCGTCCGGATTGGTTATCTCATTACGGTATTGCACGAGAGATCCATGCCAAGAATCCTTCACTATCCTTGAAAACAATAGTAACAGATAGAAAGAAAAGTATTGATAAAAGTAAGTTTAGTGTTGAGATTAAAGATAGAACAGGCTGTTCAAGATATTCTGGCGTGATACTTAATAATATTAAAGTTGGCAAATCTTCATCCGGGCTTACTTCATTGATAGAAAGTTTTGGCCTGAGGTCTGTTAACAATATAGTTGATATATCAAATCTTGTCTTAATGACATATGGACATCCGATACATATTTTTGATCTTGATAAGATTACTGGAGATAAGATTATAATTCGTAGTGCAGAGAAAGATGAAGTGATCACACTGCTGGATGGTATGGTTAAGAAATTAGATGTAGCAGATCTTGTAATTGCAGATGAAAATAAATCTATAGCTGTTGCCGGAGTAATGGGAGAAGAACACTCGGGTGTCAGTGAAAAAACTGTTAATATCTTTATAGAAAGTGCCTGGTTCGATCCATCCCGGGTGAGAATAACTTCAAAAAAAATGGGAATGAAAACAGAAGCTTCTTATTTATTTGAAAGGGGTGCGGATGTTGAGAATACTTCAAGGATCATCGATCTTACTATTGACAGGATTGAAGAGGAATTGGGATATCAACCTGAAATTATTCAATATTTCGATGAATATCCTGAAAAATTAAAAAAACAGATCGTTGAACTTGACAAGGATTTTCCCGAAAAGTTTACCGGTATTCAGATAAGTGAAAAAGCATCCACTGAAATTCTGGAGAGCCTGGGTTTCAAACTGGAAGATGAGAAAACGAAATGGAAAGTCGAGGTTCCGTCATTCAGGGTTGATATAAATAAACATGAGGATCTTGTCGAGGAAATTATCAGAATTTACGGTTATGATAAACTGGATACAACACTTCCTGCAACGGCAGTTAATTCAGTTGAAAAATATGAAAAAAGAGGATTTCTCGATAAGATAAGAAGTCACTTTGCAGCAAATGGTTATAGTGAGGTCATTAATTATAGTTTCCATTCTTTAAAAGATAACTCTTTTTTTGGAGATGATTCACAGAATGTAGAGTTGAGGAATCCGATAGGATCTGATTACTCAGTAATGAGAAATTCTTTGTTATCCGGGATTTTAAAGAATACAGCAACTAACAGCAATAATGATTTTAGAAGAATCTCTTTATTTGAATCCGGAACAGTTTTTTCCAGAGAAGGAAATAAATTAATAGAGAAAGACCTTATATGTATATCATCATCCGGATTTGAAACACTGCCGAATTGGCATGAGAGTGAAGGTAGAGTTTTTGATTTTTTCCTGTTTAAGTCTCATATATTCGGATTCTTGAAGAAAGCCGGTATCGAAATTGAATTAAAATATGAAGAAAAATTCAAAGGATTCCTGAAAGGGGAATGTTGCTACAAAATAATGATTGATGGAGCCGAAGCAGGTTTTATTGGTGAAGTTGAAAATACTATCCTGAATTATTATAAGAATAATGATCCTGTATTTGTCTGTCAATTGGATATGGATGTGCTTACAGAAAAAAACGAAAAGAAAAATTTTAAAATGTGGAACAGGTTCCCTACTGCTACAAGGGATCTTTCTTTTTTAATTGACAGAGAGTATAAGTTTGAAAAAATAAGTAAGACCATTAAAAAGTATAAGCCTGAAGATCTTGAAGATTATTCACTTGCGGGCCTTTATGAAGGGAAAGGTATCCCGCCTGAAAAGATCAGTATATTTATGAATTTTAAATACAGAAACAGCGATAGAACTCTTACAAATGATGAAGTTAATGAGCTTCATGATCTCCTGGTAAATAAAC